>NC_014319.1:1500000-1800000 GCF_000196855.1 Leuconostoc gasicomitatum LMG 18811 | reverse complement strand
AAATGCAATTAAACGATCATAATAAAGCTTATTTGACGGCGTTTGTCGATTTATATGCAGGCGAAGTCCTGTCGTATCATTTAGCCAAAACACCAACCATGACGCTTGTCATGCGACCATTAAAAGCATTGTCAAAGCATCGTGGAGCTATTATTCATAGTGATCAGGGATTCCATTATCAGACACCGATGTTCATTAACACGTTGAAGGATTTTGGCATGACGCAAAGCATGAGCCGTAAATCAACACCAGTCGACAATGCACCGATTGAGAGCTTTTTCCATATTTTGAAAGCCAATATCGTGCATCATAAACAGTACGAATCATTTCATGATTTCAAAGTGGTCGTTGACGACTTTATCAATTATTACAACAATCACCGGATCAAACAAAAACTCAACGGTCTGTCGCCGGTTCAATATCGGCAACTTACCACTGAGTCTGTTAGTTAATTAATTCTATGTTGTCCAACTATTGGGGTTCACATCACAACATTCGGCTTTTCTTGTACATAAGTAATGATATGATTTAAAAGAATTAAAACACAAACGTTCGGAAAAGTCACTATATTTTCGTTTAATATTCGTTACGTGCCGGACGTTCCATATTTAAATGAGATGATTCTAACTAAAAAAATGGTTTGACGGGCTAATTTTCTGTTATATTAGTAATCAAGGGAAATATACAGTATCTTTACAAAAAAGAGACGAGATGTTGACTCGATTTTAATATAGTTAAGTTGTAGTATTTTTGACAGATAATCTGTCACTAGGCACATAGGAGAGAAAACACCATGAGTAAGAACACGAAAACACTCGTAGGAATTATCATTGTTGTTGTAATTGCAATTGCAGCATACTTTGGATTCACACATACTGGATCACAGGCATCTTCTGATAAATCTATAAAAGATTTAAAAATTTATTTTGTACCCTCAAAGCAACCTGATCAGATCGTTACGATGACAAAACCTTTGAAAGGTCTGTTGACGAAAGAATTGAAAAAAGAAGGTTATGATGTCAAGAATGTTGATATCAAAGTTGGTACTAGTTACGAAGCTGCCGGTGAAGCACTTTCATCAGGTACTGCTGATGTAGGGTTTATTCCAGGCGGTACTTATGTCATGTATCAAGATAGTGTCAAACCTTTGTTAACAGCTACTCGTGCTGGTTTAAACAAGAATTTCTCTGATGCCGCTAAGTGGAATAATGGTAAGGCAACCGAAGCAACTACGACACAATCATCAAAATATCGGTCACTATTCATTGCTGGTCCATCAGAAAAAGGCCAAGCATTGGCTAAAAAAATCAATTCAGGTGAGAAATTGACTTGGGAAGATCTTAACTCGGCTAAGTGGGGATTGTCATCAACTACTTCATCAGCTGGCTATATTTACCCATCATTATGGTTGAATAAAAATTATAAGAAAACAGTTGCAGATTTAAAGAACACAGTAACAGTGGATTCATATGGTTCTGGGATGGCTCGTTTAGCATCAGGACAAATTGATATTATGCCAACATATGCTGATGCGCGCCGTGATTTTGCAAGCGCATGGACAACAGATTATAAGCAACCAAAATCGATTTGGGCAGAAACAAATGTTATTGGTGTATCACAAGAAATTTATAACGATACAATTTCAGTATCAAAAAAATCAAAGACAATGACACCAGAACTTGAAAAAGCACTATCTAAAGCATTCATCAACTTGGCAAAGACCAAAGAAGGCAAGAAAGTTATTGCCATTTATTCACATGAAGGTTACGAACCAGCAAAATCATCTAATTATGATGGAGAACGTGCAGCACAAAAAGTCCTAAAAGACTCACAGAAATAATAGCACGATCACGTCATTTTTGATATATGGCATGATAAATGGTCAAAATTTTATCAAACTCACAAGTTTCAAAATGTCAGAAAAGCAGCGCAAAATAGCGCCGCTTTTCTTGCGTTAGAGCCTTTAAGGCATAAACACATAAAAATTTAGGACGGCAATGATGATTAAATTTGAACATGTTTCAAAAACATATCCCAACGGTGTAAAGGGATTGCAAGATATTAATTTAGAAATTCAAGATGGTGAATTTATCGGTATTATTGGTATGTCTGGTGCTGGTAAGTCAACGTTTATTCGTACAATCAATCGTTTGAATGATATCACTGAGGGACAACTAACCGTTGATGGTGTAGAAATTTCTGGCTTAAAAGGTAAAAACTTACGTCAGTATCGTCGCAAGGTGGGCATGATTTTTCAGTCTTATAATTTAGTGCCACGTATTTCAGTTATTAAAAATGTCTTAAGTTCTTTGGTGCCAGACATGCCTATTATGCGTGTTATGTTTGGATTATTCTCAAAAGAAGATAAAATCAAGGCTTTAGAAGCATTGGATCGTGTGTCCATGTTAGACAAAGCTTTTGTTCGTACAGACCAGTTATCTGGTGGGCAACAGCAACGTGTATCATTAGCTAGAACGTTAGCACAAAATCCTAGTGTGTTATTGGCAGATGAACCAGTTGCTGCTTTAGATCCGGTGACGGCACATGAAGTCATGGATGATTTTAAACGTATTAATGAAGAGCTGGGTCAAACAGTATTAATTAATATTCATCATGTAGATTTGGCTTTAGAATATTCTAAACGTATTATTGGCATTCGTTCTGGAAAAATCGTTTACGATGGTCCCGTCTCAGGCATTACCAAGGATATGTTAGATTTGATTTATAGTAAAGATGGAGCTGATAAATGAAATTGTATGATAAATTATTTGACGCTGAGAAATTTACGCTTACTAATGGAAAAACAGTATCCCAAAAGTTTACACGTATGCCGTTAATCATCTTATTGTTACTAATTGGTATCACAGTGTCTGTGTGGGTAACAGGATTTAGTTTAACAATGTTATTTACTAATATTACTGGTTTTTGGCAAATACTTGCTAGTATGTTTCCACCTAAATTGTCTTACTTCTTTCAAGTGTGGCGTCCTTTATTAATGACAATTCAAATGTCCTTTTTTGGTTCTTTTTTTGGTTCATTGATGGCGTTACCATTTGCTGTATTGGCTGCCAGTAATATTACAAATAATCGCGTAATAAACCTTGTTGTGCGTTTTATTTTAACTGTTGTACGTACGATACCAACATTAGTGTCTGCGCTGATTGCGACTTATATCTTTGGATTAGGCACATTTGCTGGAACAGTCGCTATTTTCTTATTTAGTTTTTCATTTGTTGGAAAGCAACTATTTGAATATATTGAAACTGTTGATATGGGCGCCTATGAGGCTTTAACGGCAACGGGAGCTGACACACCACGTGCATTTGTGACAACAATTTTCCCACAAATTTTACCAACTTATTTATCAACAGCGCTATTTGCATTCGAAGGAAATGTGCGTTATGCAGCCATTCTTGGGTATGTGGGTGCTGGTGGCATTGGTATGATTTTGAATGAAAAAATTGGTTGGCGGGAATTTCAAAGTGTCGGCATGATTCTGCTATCAATCTTTGTGGCTGTAGTCATTATTGAAACTGTGAGTCAACAATTACGAAAGTATTTAAGTTAGGGAGAGAACAATATGAATAAGAAATTAGAAACTGTTCTCAGTCAAGAACCTAGTCGTCGCGTTCGGTATAGCATTACTGGTGCGATACTTTTGATACTTTTAGTATCTTCTTCGCCTGCATTAGGCGGAGCCAATATGACGTCTAAAGGCTTTGAAATTGGTTGGAACATCTTAACTGGTATTTTCACACCTGATACAAGTTTACTGTTTGGCCTTGGTGATAGTGGTGTTGCATATTTGATATTGCAGACGATAGCTATTGCATTTTTAGGCACGTTAGTTGGTGCAGTTATTGCGGTGCCACTGTCATTTATATCAGCTACAAATATTGTGCCACGACCAGTTGTGTTAGTGACGCGCTTTATTATTATGGCCATCCGTACTGTGCCTTCATTGGTCTATGGTTTGATGTTTATTAGAGTGACAGGCCCTGGGCCTTTTGCTGGTGTCATGACATTGGCAATCGTCTCAATTGGGATGATTTCAAAATTGTTTATTGAAACAATTGAGGACTTGGATACAGGCATTTTAGAATCCCTAGATGCTTTTGGGTCAACACTATTTCAAAAGATAAGATATGGCATTTTACCGCAACTTGGATCAGATTTCATATCAATTCTAGTTTATCGCTTTGATATGAACTTACGTGAAGCAACTATTTTGGGTCTTGTTGGTGCTGGTGGTATTGGAGCACCAATGATTTTTGCTCTGAGTGCTTATCATTGGCATCAAGTTGGTGCCATACTAATTGGATTGTTCCTATTAGTTTTTATTGTTGAAATTTTATCAGATAAATTGCGCCAAAAGATTTTACATGGGTAACAGTATATGGAATGGACGACTCTTGTCGTTCTTTTTTTGGAGGAAAATATGAAACAGTTTAAACTTTATTATACGTCTGATGTACATGGTTATTTATTGCCAACAGATTATATAAAAAAAGGAAATCAACCACTTGGGTTGAGCAATGTGGCAGCTAACTTTAAAAAAGATGGTAACACAATTATTATTGATGGTGGTGACATGTATCAGGGGTCGCCAATGTTACAGTATTTACAAAAAACACATGATATAGATGCAGTCACGGTCGCTATGAACTTGGCAGAATATGATTATGTGACACTTGGAAATCATGATTTTAATTTTGGCTATGATACATTACAAAAGCATTTGACGCAATTAAATGCAACGGTCATTGCCGAAAATGTGGTTGACAAGTCTGGTAACACGCTATATCCTGCCCAAGTTAAGGTATTGGAAAATGGCACTAAAGTAGGGTTAATAGGTTTGGTGACAGATTACATCAATGTCTGGGAGAAACCAGAACATTTGACAGGGATAATGATTGAATCACCTCTCATCAAAGCATCACATACCATAGCAAAATTACGTCAAGAAGTAGATGTCGTGATTGGTGTGTACCATGGTGGATATGAACGAGACATGGTGACGGGAAAAGTTGTGAGCGACACATCAGAAAATATTGCGTGGCAATTGACGAAGGAACTTGATTTAGACGTATTATTAACAGGTCATCAGCACGGCAACGTTTCCCCACGTGTTATTAATGGTGTATTGACCTTACAAATGCCTAATCAGGCAAAGATGTATGCCGAAATTGATGGCATCAAAACAGATGACCAATGGGAAATAAGCGCTGAAACAAAGCCAGCTGGCGTAGTTAGCCAAGCCAACATAGTAACTGCCTTGCAACCTTTACAGACTCAAGTAGAAAATTGGTTAGATCAACCCATTGTGCAACTAGATACTGGTATTCCAACACAA
Organism: Leuconostoc gasicomitatum LMG 18811; assembly: GCF_000196855.1. Lineage (NCBI taxonomy): Bacteria > Bacillati > Bacillota > Bacilli > Lactobacillales > Lactobacillaceae > Leuconostoc > Leuconostoc gasicomitatum. The sequence goes on along the minus strand of NC_014319.1, from coordinate 1,794,647 downwards.
GAACCTTTATTTTTAGCACAATATGGGAATAAAATTTTAGCTTGGATTGCTAATGTGCAGTTACAGGCATCACAATCAGACATTACTTTAGTGAGTCTAAATAATAATCCATCAAGCTTACCGAAGAACTTAACACTGCGAAATATCTTACAGAATTATCCGTTTGACAATACATTGATAACTAAGCGTGTCAGTGGCCACGATTTGCGTTTGAGTTTGGAGCATACTGCAAAGTATTTCGTATTAAATAATGGTCAATTAGTCGTTAATCCTGAGTGGTTAATGCCAAAAGTGGAACATTATAATTACGATCTTGCTTTTGGCATTACGTATGAATTGGATATCACGCGTCCCATGAATGAGCGGGTTACAAAGTTGCAATACCATGATGTTGATATAGAAGATAAAGACGAATTTACTATTTCGATGAACAACTATCGGGCAGTGGGTGGTGGCAATTATCAAGAATATGCACAATCAAAAACAATTTTAGTCGGCGATCAATCAATACAAGATATGTTAATAACGTTTTTTAAGACAAACAAACATCTATCTGATTCACCTAAATTGCAATTAAAGGTGAAATTATAAACAAATCGGAATAAAATGTTTATTAAATAACAGATCGTAATAGAACTGACATCGTCTCGATGTTTCGTTATTATATTCAAAGCATAAACTTATCTACATACAGAACGACAACAGAACTTAAATCAATCTATGAGGTAGAAAATACATGTTTAGTTTTACAAAGTCATTAACTATTGCTGCTGGTGTTGCTGGTGCATTCGCACTTGGTGCATCAAATGTTAACGCTGATACAACAGATGGATCACAAAATACATCAGCAGATTACGTTGTTAAGTCAGGCGACACATTGAATAAAATTTCTAAAGAATTTAATGTCGCTGTGGCTCAAATTGCAGCTAACAATAATATTAGCAACATTGATGTTATTCTGGTTGGACAACATTTAACTTTTGCTGAAAAGTCAGCAGTTGCAGCACAAGTAGAACAACCTGTAGCAACAACAGTTGTTTCACAAGTACAACAATCTACAACAACAGTGACAACACAAGTACAACAGCCTGTAGCACAAGCAGCAGCTCCTACATCAAATGTTTCATCATCTTCTGCATTAGATGCTTTGATTGCCCGTGAATCAAGTGGCAATGTTAACGCCACAAATGGTCAATATTATGGTATTGGTCAATTATCACCCCAAGCTCGTGCAATGTATGGTGGTAACTCAACTGATTATAACGATCAGTTGAATGCAATGAAGTCTTATATCAGCTCACGTTATGGTACTGCTGAAAACGCTTGGGCACATTCACAAGCTACTGGTTGGTATTAATTAGAATAATCTATAAATTTAAAACGCTTCGGCGTTTTTTTTTTTGACAAATGATGAGTTAAAAATAATTTTATAGTTTTAAATCTTTTTCGTGTTAAAATATGACTAATGTTAAATGTTATACGTTGTTAATACTTTGAAGAGTTGGGGGAATGATAACTATGGGGAATAGAGTGTACAGGATTTTATGAAACAAGTGAATCAACCAAAAAATCAGCTAACTAATGGCACAGCATGGCTTGCATTTGGTAACATTACTTCCAGAGTGCTGGGTGCGCTTTATGTTATTCCATGGACACTAATGTTAGGGACACTGTCCCTGCAAGCAAACACGTTAATGGGGAAAGGATATAATTTATATCAGTTTTTCTTAATGCTCTCAACAGCTGGGTTACCATCAGCTGTTGCAAAATTAACAGCCCAGTTGCAGGGATATGAAAAGCATAAATTTATTGGTAAAGCAACTTTAATTAGTTTGTGTGCGGGTTTGTTATGTAGTCTATTACTTTGGTTCTTAGCGCCATTTTTATCAGTAGGAGATCCTAACGTGATCCCTGTTTTACGTTCCTTAACCTTTGCTGTGCTTATTTTTCCTTTTCTTTCGGTATTGCGAGGACAATTGCAAGGCGAACTTAAAATGGTGGATATTGCTAAGTCTGATATTATTGAACAATTTTTCCGAGTAGCTTATATGCTATCTTCAGCATATTTTATTTTAAACATTCAACATGGTAGTTGGAAGACAGTCGTTGTTCATTCGACTTTCGCTGCCTCCTTGGGGGCTTGGTTAGCCACTCTTTTTTTGCTTTTTAGTATTTATCATCCAAATAAAAGCGTACGATTGCCACAACCAGTCACTCATGATGCACTGATCAATCAGAACAACCAAGAAATTAATTTGCGGCACATACTTGTTCAAGCATTACCATTCGTTCTTATAGGTGGCTTCTTGTCAGCCTATCAATGGATTGATCAATTTACGTTTCATCCTTTGATGACAATGTTTTATGATAAATTATCAAGCGATGATATTGAAACAATATTTGGTATATTTAATTTCAATAGTAATAAACTAATCATGATCATCGTTTCACTATCTGTATCTATCGCTTCTACTGTGTTGCCACTTGTGACTAGAAATCGTTTTGATTCACGGATTTTGGAAAAATATATTAGTCAAGCCTATTTATTATTTTGTTTAATTACGCTACCAGCATGTGCCACGCTGTATACACTAGCTAAGCCCATTTATATCTTGTTCTATGGTAATTACGCGCAACCACAGGCATATATACCAATGGTTCAAATTTCAGCTCTTATAGCTTTATTTATGGGATTGACTACAGTACTTGCCATGATACTACAAGGGCTTAGCAAGACACGTATTGCTTTAAGAGCAATTGGTATTGGTATGATTGTTAAATTATTAGCCCAACCAATAATGATTTATCTGACTGGGACAATGGGTGCGTTATTAGCCACTCTAATATCAATGACTGTCATTACACTATTAATGGGTATCTATATTATTAGGCGATTCAATATTTTGGCACATCTTGATATAAAAAAGTTAAATGTGATATATATAAGTACGTTATTCTTATTAGTGACTTTTTCACTAATTAGTTATTGGGAGGCGAGATTTGTAGTCCCTACTAGAATTAATGCAGGTATTTTTCTTATTGTAGTCGGTAGTATTTTTGGTGGGCTATTGCTAGGTGTGTATAAGAAACTTGGTATCTTAGGAACGATAAAGAATCAATAAATCAAAGACGACCAAAAAAAATTGGTTGCCTTTTTGATGATGGTTAACTTTGAAACATTAATTTTATTATGAGTAAACTCGCCTAAAAACAATTTTTTTTGTATAATAAAATTATGCAAATTAATTATGATTTTTTAGACAATTATACTTTTAAAAATAAAGCTGTTACATTAGGTAATCATGTTATTATGGCACCTACAACACTGAGAGCTTCTTTGGCAGATGGCAGTGTAAGTGATAATGAATTAAACTATTATCGTATGCGTGCTCAGGGGCCTGCGATGGTTATCACTGAGGCGGCCTATGTTAATGATGTTGGACGTGGTTGGGAAGGTGGCATTTCAGTTTCTGATGATGATAAAATACCTGGTTTGCGGCGGTTAGCCAGCACAATCCAATCAGGTGGTGCTAAAGCTATTTTACAGATTTTTGCTGCTGGTCGACAAACCACAACTGAAATTTTGCGCGGACAGCAACCGGTATCTGCTTCATCACAGGCCTATCCACATGGTGAGCATGAAATACCACGTGCCTTGACCCATAGTGAAATTTCTCAAACGATTGAAGATTTTGCTCAAGCCACAAAACGTGCAATTTTGGCAGGCTTTGATGGCATAGAACTACATGGTGCCAATCTTTATCTTATGCAGCAGTTTTTTTCGCCAGATAGTAACAGACGTGATGATATTTGGGGTGGTACAGTCGAAAAAAGGCGGCGTTTTGGTTTAGCTATAACGGCTAAAGTGGCACAGACAATTGAAAAATTTGCTGATAAGCCATTTTTGTTAGGTTACCGTCAATCCCCAGAAGAACCGATGACACCAGGTATTACACTTGAGGATTCACTTGGATTCGCTGAAAAACTAATGGCATTGCCTGTTGATTATCTCCATTTGTCATTAAATGATGCGTTTCAAACGCCTTTTCGTGATAAGTCAGATACTAAAAAAGTGATGGATTATTACAGAGCAATTTTGCCGCCAGATTTTCCGTTAATCATAGCAGGATTACTCAAAAAACCAGAGCAGGTAGAATCATTATTAGATGATGGTGGCGAGGCTACATTTGCCGCACTGGGGCGCGAATTGATTATCGAACCAAATTGGGTTCAAAAAGTTAAAAATAATGATGAGTTAGCAATTCGTTATGCTTTATCACCATCAGATTTTGAATTACTTGGTATTCCAAAAATGTTAGAAAAATGGCTATTAACACGTTTTAGGAATGGCTTACCGGTGACGACAGATTCTGAATTTGATCCTATGCAACCATGGCAATATTATAAGCATGCTGTGATTAAAACAGCTAAACCCATTGATCCAACACAATTAATGACGTTAAAAAAACGATCGGATTGAATAGTATTTAGCAAAATACAAAAACAATTTACAAAAAAGTATTGACGACTAATTTAATTCTTGATATACTAATATAGTTGTCTGATAGATATCAGACATCACTGACCATGGCTCGTTGGTCAAGCGGCTAAGACGCTGCCCTTTCACGGCGGAATCGAGAGTTCGATTCTCTCACGAGCTATATCAAGTCGCAACTTCGGTTGCGGCTTTTTATGTGTCATTTTAATGAAAATGTTTTTTGTATTTAACCACTAGAAAGCGTATAATTAAAGCACTGAATTTGAAGAGAGTGAGACTCATTTTGGACAATAAAATTAAAACTGACGAAACGCAATATCTCAATAAAACACTATATGCGATGGAAAAATCGCTTCAAACAACAAAATCTAGTATTAAATCAACAAATAAAAGCCTTGACTCAGTTGCGCAAAATTGGGGAGATGTCCGTTTAAAAACCGACACTTACTCTGGTATTGTGGAGACGGCTGCTTCAATTCGTCAACAACAGCAAATGTTATCTGAACGTGAAAATTCTAAAACACGCGCTGAACGTCGTTTTGCCACATTAACAAAACAAATTGATAAACCATACTTTGCGCGCATTGATTTTAGTGAGTCTACTAGCCAACATCCTGAACAAGAAACAATTTATATCGGATTAGGTTCGTTTAGTGATGAAAAGAATCGTTTTCTAGTGTATGATTGGCGTGCACCTGTTGCATCAATTTACTATGATGGTGGTATTGGAAATGTGTCCTATATAACGCCTGATGGGACGCAAGAGGCCAATGTGACACTTAAACGTCAATTTCAAATTGAAGATGGTGTGATTGTAACATTGTTTGACACAGAAGAGGCGATTGGCGATGCAATGCTGATGAATGCGTTGTCTGGTGAATCGTCAACCAAAATGAAATCAATTGTTACAACGATTCAAAAAGAGCAAAATAAAATTATTCGTAATACCGCTGCAGATTTATTATTTGTTCAAGGTGCTGCTGGATCTGGTAAAACAGCAGCTGTGCTACAACGTGTTGCCTATTTACTTTATCGTTATCGTGGAAAATTAACATCTGGACAAGTTGTGTTATTTAGTCCAAATCAACTATTCAATGACTATATTGATAATGTTTTACCAGAACTTGGTGAGCAAAATATGGTGCAAATGACGTTTTATCAGTATGCGTCACGTCGATTACCAAAGATTGACGTAGAAACCTTGCAGGAACGATTTGAACATGATGCAAAGGATACACCGATTAACCTAGCAAAGGGTAGTTTGGCTATGTTTGACGCTGTTACAGCTTATGCTGATCATTTGAATCGTTCAGATATGAAAATCCGCAGTGTGATGTTTCGCGGTGAACCATTAATCTCAAAAGAACGAATTTCTGAAATTTATTACCAATACAATGATAATTATAAATTAGGTCAAAGACTAGAAGCGACACGTGACACTTTGATGCGTATATTAAGTTCACAAGTTGGTCTAGAGGTACGTAAAGATTGGGTTGAATTAACTATTGAAAACCTATCAAAACAAGAATATGACGAACTTGTTGGTGCTGGGAAAGTACGTATAGGAGATGATCAAGAGACTGATGCTGCAGCACGTACACGCCTTGCCCAACTTGGAGAGGGACCTAAAGAACGTGAATTTGCAAGTGAAAAAGCAGAGCGCCAATTTTTGTCAAGACAGATTGTCACGCAATCATTAAGGCCGTTGGCGCGTCAAATACGGCGTGCTAACTTCTTAAATATTAACGCGCAGTTTATTGACTTTTTAAGACAAGCGCATCACTATTTTGATTTGAAATCATTTAATATTGCTGAGTCCGATTGGTTAGCTCATGTTGAAACAGTTATTGCATCATTACGCGCCAAACAATTGTCTTTGACTGACACAACGTTATATCTTTATTTATATGATTTAATTACTGGTAAACGTGGTGAACGTGACATTCGTTTCTTATTTATTGATGAAATTCAAGATTATACGCCGTTTCAACTAGCGTTTTTAAAATTTAGCTTTCCTAGAGCTAAATTTACTGTTCTAGGCGATTTAAATCAAGCAATTTTTACAAAAGACAATGCCACAAATCTGCAAGTAGACTTTTCATCACTATTTGATAGTGAACGGGTTGAAAGCGTTAAATTAACCCAAACTTATCGTTCAACACAGCAAATCACTGATTTTACAAAATATATTTTGCGTGATGGCCAAGATATTGATGCCTTTAATCGTGATGGCCAAAAGCCTGTACTCTATACTTTGCCTAATGAGTCTGAGATGTTATCAAAATTACGCTTGCAGATACAGCAACACGCTATAAATCAAGATACAACAGCGATCATTACAAAAACACGCGCGGATGCACAGACACTTGCTACGGCACTTGGCGATAAAAAAGTGACACTCATTCAATCAGAAAATCAAAGATTGGCCAAGGGAATGATTATTGTGCCTTCATACCTAGCTAAAGGGTTAGAGTTTGATGCTGTCATTATTTGGCACGCGGATAACTCGCGTTATGGGGTTGATTCGGAACGTCGCTTGTTGTACACTGTGGCAAGTCGTGCCATGCATACGTTGACATTATTAGCAGAAAACAGTGGATCTATTTTATTAGATACTGTGCCAACGGATTTATACGAGGTTAATAATGGATGAGTTGGTTCAAAAAATTAATCAAGAATTCAATGATGACTTTATGACTATCGCTGTTGCAGGTCCAGTTTCTGTTGGTAAAAGTACGTTTGCAAACAAATTAGCTAGCGCATTGACGCAACAAGCGACAGTAATTAGTACAGATGATTTTTTAATGCCAAATAGCATGTTGATGACCAAAAATCTTTTTAATCAAAAAGGTTTTCCGCAAACATATGATTTAGAAAAATTAGAACAGGTTATGACACGTTTTAAGTCGGGAGAGTTATCGGTTCAGATACCTTGCTACACGCAAGAATTAGCGGATATTCATCCGAAAAAAAAACAAACTATTAAAAAACCTGAAATTTTGATTATTGAAGGTGTGGTAGCTTTACAACTGCAACAAACTGATTTTAAAATTTACTTAGATGCCTCTTTGATAGATATTAAGGCGTGGTATTTAACGCGAACTTTAGCAATGACAGCATTATCAAAAAACGATCCTAAATCTTGGCGATATCAGTATACACGTATGCCAATTGTTGAATTTTCAAATTTAGTGATGAAAATTTGGGATGAAACAAACCAAGTCAATCTAGATCGTTATATTTTACCTAGTAAGCAACGTGCAGACGCATTAGTTATGTTTGATGAAAATCATGATATTAAGCAGGTCACAATAAAATAAGTAAAATAGATTGTCAACTTTGTTGACAATCTATTTAGTTAGGCGTAAGATACCTTAAGTAATTAGACCAACTATTTTTAGAGCATTATTGGTTAATAAAGAATTAAAAAAGGAAAATAAATATGAGTGAAGAAATACTTGATAGACATGGGAAACCAGTCAATCGTATGGCAATGATGTTGGTGCTACTTGTCGGCGTATTTTCAGTAATGTTAATGCAGACGGCACTTGGAACAGCGCTACCATCATTAATGCGAGCATTCGATGTGAATGCATCAACAGTACAATGGTTAACAACAATTTTCTTGATGGCCAATGGTATTATGGTCCCGGTTTCAGCATTTTTAACGACGCGTATTCCAACAAAAAGATTATATTTGTCAGCATTGAGTTTGTTCACAATTGGCACATTAGTTGCATTTGTGACACCGACTAACGCATTTTGGTTGTTAATGGTAGCACGTGTTTTGCAAGCGATGGCTGTAGGAATCTTGATGCCTTTGATGCAAGTGGTATCATTATCGTTATTTGATGCCAACTCACGTGGAAAAGCGATGGGTCTTGGTGGGCTAGTAATTGGTATGGCACCAGCTATTGGACCAACCTTATCAGGGTGGATTTTAGAAAAAGATCACACACTGTTTGGTTTGACATTACAAAATTCATGGCGATCAATTTTTGGGGTTGTATTACCGGTTGTTATTATTGTGATGATTGCGTCATTTTTCTTTTTCCATGATGTCTTACCTACACAAAAAGTGACATTAAATGTCCGTTCATTGATTGAGTCAACATTAGGATTTGGCTTAGTATTGTATGGTTTTGCAATGGTTGCAACAGACGGTTGGGGCAGCGTCAATGTTATTTTGCCATTAATCGTTGGACTGATCACTGTAATTGAGTTTATGTGGCATCAATCTCATATGGATAAACCATTTTTGGATATGTCAGTCTTTAAGTCAAAGCAGTTTACGATTACAACGATATTAGTATCTTTGGCAATGATGGCAATGATTGGGGTTGAAATGGTTTTGCCTATTTATATGCAAAATATTCGTGGTTTAACACCACTTCATTCAGGATTGACACTGCTTCCTGGTGCATTGATGATGGGAATTGTTTCACCGATTGCAGGGGCTTTTTATGATAAACATGGGGCTAAGAGATTAGCAATGATAGGATTTACCATTTTAATCATTGGCACAGTGCCACTAGTCTATATGACAGCTACAACACCAACCATATATATTACAACGCTATATACGTTGCGTATGTTCGGTATTGCTATGACAATGATGCCATTAACTGCATCGGCCATGGGGGCATTGTCGCCCAAAACGGCTGCACAAGGAACTGCTGCTAATAATACAATGCGACAAATTGCTGCTTCATTGGGAACAGCAGTATTGGCATCAGTTATGCAGTCTGTGACAAAAAATAATATGCCTAAAAGTACTTTGAAGGGTCAAGATCCAATAGAATTTGGACGCCGAGCTTTAGATGCAACGCTTAGCGGTTTTCATGCTTCGTTTCTTTTGGCTGCTACGTTTGCAGTTGTTGCCTTACTTGTCACATTCTTATTGCATAGTGGCAAAGTGAACATATCAATGAAGGAGGAAGCATAACATGGTTATCTTAATTATGGCGCTATTTGCCATACTTGCATTTCTGGCTAGTATGACAATCAAAAAGTCTGGGATACGCTATGCGGTCACATTGATTATGTTTGCTGGTTTGATTTTGAGTGTGATAATGGTGATTGCAAACATGCATGATCATTATGGCATGACTTCAGTTACAACAACAACCAAAAAAGAAATTCACTCCGCAGGTCCAAGTACACAAAATTTTGGTATGCTATTGTACCAACAGATTGGAACTAACGGCAAAGAAAATGCTTATATTTATAAAACTGCAGCACAAGATAAAAAAACGACGGTGGCTAAGCCTGATTTGATTATGACGACTAGTCATGTAAGCGTTTCGGGTAATAAGGCTTATAAAGTAATTAAAACAACACGTTTCGTGTACAAATCAAATGGTTTTAAATTATTGTTTGGTATTGCAGACAACGATGGAGAAATAAAGCATCGTCAAGTCATCTATCAAGTGCCCCCTACTTGGGTGGCACTAACGACAGGACAGGCAAAATCTTTGGCTAGTAAATTAGCGCCAAAAAATGAGGCTGAAAAAATGATTGCAGCACAACAACAAAAACAACTCTCTGACTTAGCAAAATCTGATCCAGATCAGGCTGCTAGACTAACAGTCAATCAAGTTAAGAAAGTTTTACGAATTGATTGATCAATGCAATATAGCACAAAAAGCGATAATCTCTATTTCAGAGATTGTCGCTTTTGTGCTATGATAATGGCAAATACATGATAATTAGTTATGAATGTCAATTTATAAATAGCAGTCAGATTAGGAGGTAATCATACGATGATTTTTTTTGTCAATAAAAGTATGGGCCGTGGAAATAGTGGTGTTGAACATGCACAATTTTATCGTGCCGAACGTTTTCGTGAGAAAAGCATCCCATTTAAATTAATTTTTACTGACCGTTTGCCACAACTACATCAACATATGAAAGAGTGGCATGTTGCTGAATCGGAAGTCATCGGCATTTATGATTATTTATTGAGTGATGATCCGGATAACTATTTGCGTGAAGGCGAGCAGCACACACATGATTATTATGAGAAAGTGCTTTGGGATACAACAAGCACACAACGCATCGTTAAACGGCAGGCAACTGGCAATTATACAGAAACAGTACAACGCCGTAAACAATATTTAACAGAAAAAAACGTTTACCATATAGAAGATGATCGTGTCATACTTGAAAATGGCAAGCGAAAAGTTTCTTGGCATTATCGACAAGATGGATCGCGTGGTCGGCGTGCTACAAATATTCGAGTGGATAACTTCCGTGGTAAGCATTACTTATTCACAACCTTTGAAGAGTTATTGGCTTTCTTTTTTTTAGAGCTGCAACGGCGATTTGAAGATAATGCTTATATGATTGATCGAGGGGCAGAAAATGAAGAGGTGTTGATTCGTATGAAACAGCAAGGTGCAGTTTTGAAAATTGTCGCTGTGGTTCATGCACAACATTTTGTCACATGGGATGGTGGCCATCCACTTTGGAATAACTATTATCAGTATCTGTTTGATAATTTTAATGACGTCGATCTGGTAATTGTGGCAACACAGTTACAACGACAAGCACTGCTCTCACAGTTAACTGCTATTGGTGTAGCAAATGTATCCAAAAAAATTAACGTCATCCCTGTTGGTGGTGTATCTGCTAAAGTATCTCCTAAAATTTGGGATGGAACAACGGCAAAATTTATAACAGCTTCACGCTTACATCCAGAAAAACATATCAGTCATATTATCCAAGCAGTCAGTCAGTTGCGTTTAAAGGGGATGCCTGCAACGCTAACTATTTATGGTGCTGGAGGCGAGGAAAATCAGTTAACAGAATACATTAAATCGCTTAATTTGGAACCATTTATACAGTTGAAAGGATTAAGTCAAAATATGGTGCAGGACATGAAAGCATATGATGTATTTGTGTCTGCTTCCTATTCTGAGGGTTTTGGGTTAACTTATATTGAAGCGATTAGCAATGCGATGCCTATTGCAACTTATGCCAATTTATATGGTGCACAAGAGCTAGTTCATGAAGGTGTTAATGGTCATTTGGCAATGTTTAGTCACAAAAAAGCTGATGAGGCAGCTAATGTTAAGCAATTGGCTGAAGCTATGAGGCATGTGTTTGAACATTACAATGAACTGTCAGTTGGGGCTGCTAAGGTGGCGAAGCGCTTTGACAATAAAACGATTGCTGACCAATGGCAAAAAGCGATGGTAAAATTACTATGACAATCGAAATTATTAATTCATTAACTTATACAGATTCTCCTGGGGTTGCATGGCAAATTGAACGCGTAAAATCAGGTAAAAGTAGTGCGCTGTGGTTAGCTACGCCACATGAGGATGCTGCGTACTTACTGGTTAAAATGGGACTTAATCCTGCGCTTGTTTACGATATGTACGCACAGCGTTACGTGGAAAATATTAATAGTGAAGATGGTATTTGGTGGACAGATTTACCAGTTCCCAATAATGCGCAGTTTATTTTGAATAAGGATCGGACTAAAAGCATCATGAGTTTTGGGCACGAAATCGCACGTGTCAGGTGGTTTAATGATTCACAGCGTATAATACAAGCGGTTGTGTGGTATGATTTAGACGGCAAAATTGATTATAAAGACATTTACCGACGTGATGGGAAATTGTTTGCTAAACAATATTTTAGTGCGGGTAATTTGTTAGAGTCTGATTTTTATGTTGGGCAAAAAGTAGTTCAAATTAGAGACTTCTACTTTGAAAATCATCGTAATTTTGTGTATGCTTATGACCAAAAATATCCCCAAGCTGAAGACTATATAGCGAGTGTTGGAAACAAATGGCCGTCAGAGACGTTTAATATTACACAGTTAGGACGTGAAATTCATTTTGCACCGAAAAATACAACTTTAACAATAATCGGTGGTGTTTTGGATGAAAAAGGACAGGTCTGGCATAATTTAGCGCTCGTATTGCGTGAAGAGGCGCATAAAATTAAGCAAGTGATAGTCACACAACGCGATTTTGACGTTTTAAAATCACTTGGTTTCGCTACGCATAAATTACGCGTTGGTAGAATTTGAGTAGCATTTCACATATCCTAACACAAAAAACGTTTTTTGTTTTATAATAGAGTTTGTAACAATAAAAAATTGGAGGCTATCATGGCTAAATTGACTGTTTCAGATTTGGAACTTTCAGGTAAGAAAGTATTGATGCGCGTTGATTTCAACGTGCCTATCAAAGCAGGCGTTATTGGAAACGATAACCGTATTGTGGCAGCATTGCCAACAATCAAGTATGTGTTGGAAAATAATGGTCGTGCAATCTTGTTTTCACACTTGGGACGTATTAAGTCTGAAGATGATAAAAAAGAATTGTCATTGGCACCGGTTGCTGCTCGCTTGGGTGAATTGTTAGGTAAGAACGTTAAGTTTGTACCATTCACACGTGGTACAGAATTAGAATCAGCAATCAATGCTTTGCAAGATGGTGAAGTTTTGATGATTGAAAATACTCGTTTTGAAGACGTTGTTGATGGTGTTGAAGTTAAAAATGAATCAAAGAACAAACCTGAATTAGGTAAGTATTGGGCTTCATTGGGTGATGATTTGTTTATCAACGATGCCTTTGGTACAGCACATCGTGCGCACGCTTCAAACGTTGGTATTTCTTCAAATGTTTCACAAGCAGCTGCCGGTTTCTTGATGGAAAAGGAAATTAAATTCTTGGGTGATGCTGTGGCTAACCCAGTTCGACCATTCGTTGCAATCATCGGTGGTGCCAAGGTTTCTGATAAGATTGAAATCGTGAAGTCATTATTAGCTAAGGCTGACAAGGTCATTGTTGGTGGTGGTATGGCTTACACATTTGATGCCGCTAAAGGTGAAAAAATTGGTAACTCATTATTTGAAGCTGATAAAGTTGAATTAGCTAAAGAGTTGATGGCTGAAGCTGGTGACAAGCTAGTTTTGCCAATCGATTCAATTGCTGCTGATGCTTTCTCAAATGATGCTAAGATTGAAACTGTTGATGCCAAAGATGGCATTCCTGATGGTTACATGGGTCTTGATATTGGTCCTAAGTCAATCAAGTTGTTGCAAGACACTTTGGCAGACGCTAAGACAGTTGTTTGGAACGGACCAATGGGTGTGTTTGAAATGCCTAACTTTGCTAAGGGAACATTAGCAATTGGCGAAGAATTAGTTAAAGTAACTGAAAATGGTGGCACAACCATTGTTGGCGGTGGTGATTCAACAGCTGCCGTACAACAACTGGGTGTTGCTGATAAATTGTCACACATCTCAACTGGTGGTGGCGCATCATTGGAATACCTTGAAGGTAAAGAATTACCTGGTATTGCTGCTATCTCTGAAAAGTAAAAAATCTTATGATAAAAAGTTTTTCAAGCTGCTTAAGTTTGAAAAACTTTTTTTAATGACTGCCTGTTTAATTACATTTACACTTAACTGGCTTAACATGTCGCTGGTAAAAAGGTTGTTGTGTCCTGTATAATGGGTGCTAAGTAATGATAAAGGAGTTCATCATGATTAAAGTTTATAATACCTTAACCCGTGAAAAAGAAATTTTCAAATCAATTATTCCAGGAAAAATTAATATGTATGTTTGTGGACCGACAGTATATAACTACATTCATATTGGCAATGCACGTTCATCAATTGCGTTTGATGTTGTCCGTCGTTATTTTGAATATCGTGGCTATCAGGTGAATTATGTATCTAATTTTACTGACGTTGATGACAAGATCATTCAGCGGGCACGTGAAGAAGGCGTAGATGAGATGACCATTGCTAACAAGTATGCCAATGCTTTTATTGAAGATACGCTACCCTTGAATATTCAACCTGCAACAGTACGTGCTCGTGCTACAGAGGTTATTCCTGACATTATTGTTTTTGTTCAAGATTTAATTAATAAAGGTTATGCTTATGAAGCAAAGGGGGATGTCTATTTTCGAGCCAAAAAATTTAAAGGATACGGTATTTTGGCACATCAAGATCTCAATGAAATGGCAGAAAATGCTGCTGGTCGATTGAATGATGAAGAGATGACGCGCAAAGAAGATCCGATAGATTTTGCTGTTTGGAAAGCGACACAGGCAGAGGATGAAATTTCATGGGAATCCCCATGGGGAAGTGGTCGTCCTGGTTGGCATATTGAATGCTCGGTTATGGCACAAAAGTATTTATCAAATACTATTGATATTCATGGGGGAGGAATAGATTTAGCTTTTCCGCACCATACAAATGAGATGGCGCAATCTGAGGCTCATACGGGTCAAAAATTTGTAAACTATTGGATGCATAATGGTTTTGTTAATGTTAATAATGAAAAAATGTCTAAATCATTAGGGAATTTTACCACTATTCATGATATGTTGAAACATTACGATGATCCGATGACAATTCGATTATTATTAGCGACAACGCAATATCGGCGACCTATTAATTATTCATCTGATACATTAACGCAGGCACGTGTCGCCCTAGATCGTATTCGTACAGGTTACCGCAATTTGTCATTTCGCTTGACTAACGCTGATGTTGGGAAAGATGCTGATCTAGAGAGCGCTATTAAAAAACAAATTAATATTTTTGAGATGGCGATGGATGATGACTTCAATACACCAAACGCGCTAGCAGCAGTTTTTGAGCTTGTTACATTAGCCAATACGTACGCTGATAATAAAATAGTTAAAATTGAAACAGTACAGTATTTACTTGATACTATATTATTGTTACTAGGTGTTTTTGGTATAACAGAATTAAATGACAAGCCGCAAATAACAGACGCACAAAAGCAATTACTAGCAGCACGAGTATCAGCACGCGCTGCACATGACTTTGAATTATCAGATCAAATACGTCAGCAATTAAGTGAGAGTGGGATAATTGTTGAAGATACAACACAAGGACAAAGATGGCATCAAGCATAGAAAAGAAAAACCGCTTTTGCGGTTTTTTTAAATAGTAAAGAAAGGGTAAAGGGCGAGGAGAAAAAAGCGAACGAGGGAATAGGTAAGGGGAATAAATCAGGATAAAAAGCGAATGTAGTAGAGAAGAAAGGGGGCAAAAAGGGAGGAAAAAAAGAAAGGGGAAAAAGAAGGGGAGAAAGTGTTGACGGCAGGGAAGGAAGTTGGTATATTAGTATATGTTCTAAGGCAGGACAGGCGCGACGAAGTGTCAGGAAACAAGAACTTGAAGAGCTTTTAAAAAGAAGTTTCAGAAAGTAGTTGACAGAGCGAGCGAAGCGTGGTAAGATAATATAGTTGTCTCAAGCGAGAGACAGCGCGTAGCACATTGAAAACTGAACAAAACTTTGAACAAACGAATCTGTTGCTAGTGGTACGAAAGTATTGCTAAAGAAACAAATTTGCGAAGTCAATTCGTAACAAACAAATAAAACGGATCAACGTTATAGAGATATAACAATTAGTCAGTTTAATCGAAGAGTACATCTTCAAGCGATGAATTTAAATTCATTTAAATTGAGAGTTTGATCCTGGCTCAGGATGAACGCTGGCGGCGTGCCTAATACATGCAAGTCGAACGCACAGCGAAAGGTGCTTGCACCTTTCAAGTGAGTGGCGAACGGGTGAGTAACACGTGGATAACCTACCTCAAGGTTGGGGATAACATTTGGAAACAGATGCTAATACCGAATAAAACTTAGTATCGCATGATACCAGGTTAAAAGGCGCTACGGCGTCACCTAGAGATGGATCCGCGGTGCATTAGTTAGTTGGTGGGGTAAAGGCTTACCAAGACAATGATGCATAGCCGAGTTGAGAGACTGATCGGCCACATTGGGACTGAGACACGGCCCAAACTCCTACGGGAGGCTGCAGTAGGGAATCTTCCACAATGGGCGAAAGCCTGATGGAGCAACGCCGCGTGTGTGATGAAGGCTTTCGGGTCGTAAAGCACTGTTGTATGGGAAGAACAGCTAGAGTAGGGAATGACTTTAGTTTGACGGTACCATACCAGAAAGGGACGGCTAAATACGTGCCAGCAGCCGCGGTAATACGTATGTCCCGAGCGTTATCCGGATTTATTGGGCGTAAAGCGAGCGCAGACGGTTAATTAAGTCTGATGTGAAAGCCCGGAGCTCAACTCCGGAAAGGCATTGGAAACTGGTTAACTTGAGTGCAGTAGAGGTAAGTGGAACTCCATGTGTAGCGGTGGAATGCGTAGATATATGGAAGAACACCAGCGGCGAAGGCGGCTTACTGGACTGTAACTGACGTTGAGGCTCGAAAGTGTGGGTAGCAAACAGGATTAGATACCCTGGTAGTCCACACCGTAAACGATGAACACTAGGTGTTAGGAGGTTTCCGCCTCTTAGTGCCGAAGCTAACGCATTAAGTGTTCCGCCTGGGGAGTACGACCGCAAG
Source organism: Leuconostoc gasicomitatum LMG 18811 (assembly GCF_000196855.1). Taxonomy (NCBI): domain Bacteria; kingdom Bacillati; phylum Bacillota; class Bacilli; order Lactobacillales; family Lactobacillaceae; genus Leuconostoc; species Leuconostoc gasicomitatum. The sequence continues at coordinate 1,777,777 of NC_014319.1, read as the reverse complement.
GTTGAAACTCAAAGGAATTGACGGGGACCCGCACAAGCGGTGGAGCATGTGGTTTAATTCGAAGCAACGCGAAGAACCTTACCAGGTCTTGACATCCTTTGAAGCTTTTAGAGATAGAAGTGTTCTCTTCGGAGACAAAGTGACAGGTGGTGCATGGTCGTCGTCAGCTCGTGTCGTGAGATGTTGGGTTAAGTCCCGCAACGAGCGCAACCCTTATTGTTAGTTGCCAGCATTCAGATGGGCACTCTAGCGAGACTGCCGGTGACAAACCGGAGGAAGGCGGGGACGACGTCAGATCATCATGCCCCTTATGACCTGGGCTACACACGTGCTACAATGGCGTATACAACGAGTTGCCAACCTGTGAAGGTGAGCTAATCTCTTAAAGTACGTCTCAGTTCGGACTGCAGTCTGCAACTCGACTGCACGAAGTCGGAATCGCTAGTAATCGCGGATCAGCACGCCGCGGTGAATACGTTCCCGGGTCTTGTACACACCGCCCGTCACACCATGGGAGTTTGTAATGCCCAAAGCCGGTGGCCTAACCGTAAGGAGGGAACCGTCTAAGGCAGGACAGATGACTGGGGTGAAGTCGTAACAAGGTAGCCGTAGGAGAACCTGCGGCTGGATCACCTCCTTTCTAAGGATAAACGGAAAGTAGCAGGGGCATTAGATTGCCAGTTCAAGAAGTTCAAAGTTTTGTTTAGTTTTGAGTGTGATACCGACATAGGGATCATGGTCAAAGATGACACCTATGGGGAATTAGCTCAGCTGGGAGAGCACCTGCTTTGCAAGCAGGGGGTCAGCGGTTCGATCCCGCTATTCTCCATAGGCAGTGTCAAAGCTGCCGGAGTTGCACATTGAAAACTGAATAGTAACAAATTCTTTTAAAGATAAGTAAAATTATTAATAAATTAAGCCGAGAAACAAAGCAATAAAGAAGTTCTGTAACAGGAATGGAAAAAAACGCAGGTCTGAAAGAAGACCAACTCATAAACTTAAAGCACAACTTTGGTTGTGACGGTTAAGTTAATAAGGGCGCGTGGTGGATGCCTTGGCACTAGGAGCCGATGAAGGACGTGACTAACTACGATAAGCTTTGGTGAGCGGTAAGTACGCTAAGACCCAGAGATTTCCGAATGGGGAAACCCAACTCGCAAAGAGTTGTCAATAGTTGAATACATAGATTATTGACGGAACACGCTGTGAACTGAAACATCTCATTAGCAGCAGGAGCAGAAAGAAAAATCGATTCCCCAAGTAGCGGCGAGCGAAACGGGAAGAGCCCAAACCAGAGTGCTTGCATTCTGGGGTTGTAGGACTGATAAATAGAAGTTACAAAAGTGTTTTATAGCAGAACAAGTTGGGAAGCTTGGCTAAAGAGGGTGATAGCCCCGTACGCGAAATAAAGCACACTTCTTTCAGGATCCTGAGTACGGCCGGACACGTGAAATCCGGTCGGAATCTGCGGGGACCATCCCGTAAGGCTAAATACTCCCTAGTGACCGATAGTGAACCAGTACCGTGAGGGAAAGGTGAAAAGCACCCCGGAAGGGGAGTGAAATAGTTCCTGAAACCACGACGCCTACAAGAAGTCAGAGCCCGTTAATGGGTGATGGCGTGCCTTTTGTAGAATGAACCGGCGAGTTACGGTATCGTGCGAGGTTAAGGTGGAAAGACCGGAGCCGCAGCGAAAGCGAGTGTGAATAGCGCGAATAGTACGATGCTGTAGACCCGAAACCAGGTGACCTACCCATGGTCAGGATGAAGGTGAGGTAAAACTTACTGGAGGTCCGAACCGGTGCATGTTAAAAAATGCTCGGATGAACTGTGGGTAGCGGTGAAATTCCAAACGAACCTGGAGATAGCTGGTTCTCTCCGAAATAGCTTTAGGGCTAGCCTCATTATAAGCATACTGGAGGTAGAGCACTGTTAAGCCTAGGGGCCCATCTCGGGTTACCAAAGTTTGATAAACTCCGAATGCCAGCTATGTATGAATGGGAGTCAGACGATGAGTGATAAGATCCACCGTCGAAAGGGGAACAGCCCAGATCGCCAGTTAAGGTCCCTAAATATATGTTAAGTGGAAAACGATGTGATAGTGCATAGACAACTAGGATGTTGGCTCAGAAGCAGCCACCATTTAAAGAGTGCGTAATAGCTCACTAGTCGAGTGCCATTGCGCGGAAAATGTACCGGGGCTAAACATATTACCGAAACTGCGGGTGTGCGTAAAGCACGCGATAGGAGAGCGTTGTAAGGGCAAAGAAGGTAGACTGTAAGGACTACTGGAGCGCTTACAAGTGAGAATGCCGGTATGAGTAGCGAAAGACAGGTGAGAATCCTGTCCACCGAATGACTAAGGTTTCCTGGGGAAGGCTCGTCCTCCCAGGGTTAGTCGGGACCTAAGGCGAGGCTGAGAAGCGTAGTCGATGGCTAACAGGTTGAGATTCCTGTACCAGTAGTAATGCGTTTGACCAATGGAGGGACGCAGGAGGCTAACAGAAGCGCACTGATGGAAATGTGCGTGCAAGCAGTAAGTTTGGGAAAGAGTGAAATGCTTTTTTCTGATAAGAACAAGCTGTGATGCGGATCGAAATAAAGTAGAGAAGTCTGTGATGTCACACTGCCGAGAAAAGCTTCTAGGGAGTATTACACTGCCCGTACCGCAAACCGACACAGGTAGTCGAGTGGAGAACACTAAGGTGAGCGAGAGAACCCTCGTTAAGGAACTCGGCAAAATGACCCCGTAACTTCGGGAGAAGGGGTGCTCATTGTAAAAGATGAGCCGCAGTGAATAGGCCCAGGCGACTGTTTATCAAAAACACAGGTTTCTGCAAAATCGTAAGATGAAGTATAGGGGCTGACGCCTGCCCGGTGCTGGAAGGTTAAAAGGAGTGCTTAGCTTCGGCGAAGGTACGAATTGAAGCCCCAGTAAACGGCGGCCGTAACTATAACGGTCCTAAGGTAGCGAAATTCCTTGTCGGGTAAGTTCCGACCCGCACGAAAGGCGTAACGATCTGGGCACTGTCTCAACGAGGGACTCGGTGAAATTTAAATACCCGTGAAGATGCGGGTTACCCGCGACAGGACGGAAAGACCCCATGGAGCTTTACTGTAGCTTGATATTGAATGTTTGTGCTGCTTGTACAGAATAGGTAGGAGACGAAGAGGATTGGACGCCAGTCTAGTCGGAGTCAAAAAGTGGGATACTACCCTCGTTGTATGAACATTCTAACACTGGTCACTTAACGTGATCGTGGACAGTGTCTGGCGGGCAGTTTGACTGGGGCGGTCGCCTCCTAAAAGGTAACGGAGGCGCTCAAAGGTTTGCTCAGAATGGTTGGAAATCATTCGTAGCGTGTAAAGGCATAAGCAAGCTTGACTGCGAGAGCAACAACTCGAGCAGGTACGAAAGTAGGACTTAGTGATCCGGTGGTTCCGCATGGAAGGGCCATCGCTCAACGGATAAAAGCTACCCTGGGGATAACAGGCTCATCTCCCCCAAGAGTCCACATCGACGGGGAGGTTTGGCACCTCGATGTCGGCTCATCGCATCCTGGGGCTGTAGTCGGTCCCAAGGGTTGGGCTGTTCGCCCATTAAAGCGGTACGCGAGCTGGGTTCAGAACGTCGTGAGACAGTTCGGTCCCTATCCGTCGCGGGCGCAGGAAATTTGAGAGGAGTTGCCCTTAGTACGAGAGGACCGGGGTGAACAAACCGCTGGTGTACCAGTTGTTCCGCCAGGAGCATTGCTGGGTAGCTATGTTTGGAAGAGATAAACGCTGAAAGCATCTAAGTGTGAAACTCGCCTCGAGATGAGATTTCCCATTCGAAAGAAGTAAGACCCCTTAGAGATGATGAGGTAGATAGGCTAGAAGTGGGAGTTGAGTGATCAATGAAGCGGACTAGTACTAATAGGTCGAGGACTTAACCAAAGTCAAGAACGGAAGTTCAAGAGATATGAGTGGCAAAATTTAGAAGAAGAATTTGATACTATTTAGTTTTGAGTGTAAAACTCAAAGGTGTCGTATTGATAGCATAGAGGACACACCTGTTCCCATTCCGAACACAGAAGTTAAGCTCTATCACGCCGAAAGTAGTTGCCGGATCGCTGGCTGCGAGGATAGGAAGATGCGGTGCCGTACATAGAGAGTACTCTGAGAAGGGTACTTTTGGTTTATGAAGTAAGAAGATAGTGAGAGAGTGGAAGAATCGGAGAGGTGTCCGAGTCTGGCCGAAGGAGCATGGTTGGAAACTATGTAAGCAAGGAATTGTTTCGAGGGTTCGAATCCCTTCCTCTCCATAGGGACGCTTAGCTCAGCTGGGAGAGCACCTGCCTTACAAGCAGGGGGTCACAGGTTCGATCCCTGTAGCGTCCATTGGCGAAAGCCAAGGAAACAAAACCGTGGCACGTCGGGATAAAGCGCTGCCGACTTAGCTCAGTTGGTAGAGCACCGCTCTTGTAAAGCGGGGGTCGAAGGTTCGAGTCCTTTAGTCGGCATGATCCATGCGGAAGTAGTTCAGTGGTAGAACATCACCTTGCCATGGTGGGGGTCGCGGGTTCGAATCCCGTCTTCCGCTTATATGCCGACGTGGCGGAATAGGCAGACGCACAGGACTTAAAATCCTGCGATAGAGATATCGTACCGGTTCGATCCCGGTCGTCGGCATATATGCACCTATAGCGCAATTGGATAGAGCGTCTGACTACGAATCAGGAGGTTGCAGGTTCGACTCCTGCTAGGTGCATAGAGGTTGAAGTAATTCAAACTCTTTTTTTAAGTTTAAAGGGGCAGAGGCCGCAAAGAACTTATCGGGACGTAGCTCAGCTTGGTAGAGCACCTGGTTTGGGACCAGGGGGTCGCAGGTTCGAATCCTGTCGTCCCGATTGACAAGGAATTGTCAAAGAAGATCGCGGTGTAGCTCAGCTGGCTAGAGCGTCCGGTTCATACCCGGGAGGTCGAGGGTTCGATCCCCCCTGCCGCGATAGGATCGATATAGGACCTTTAGCTCAGTTGGTTAGAGCAGACGGCTCATAACCGTCCGGTCGTTGGTTCGAGTCCAACAAGGTCCATGTAGGGCTATACTGTATTGCAACACAGATGATGGAGAATTACCCAAGTCTGGCTGAAGGGAACGGTCTTGAAAACCGTCAGGTCGAGAAATCGGCGCGTGGGTTCGAATCCCACATTCTCCTTAGGTAGCGATACCTGAATACTATTATCGCGGGATGGAGCAGTCTGGTAGCTCGTCGGGCCCATAACCCGAAGGTCGCAGGTTCAAATCCTGCTCCCGCAATTGGTCGCATGGTCCAGTTGGTTAGGACGCCTGCCTGTCACGCAGGAGATCGCGGGTTCGAGCCCCGCTGTGACCGTTTAGTGTGGACGACATGCTAAGATGGCGCTGTAGCTCAGTTGGTAGAGCATACGATTGAAGCTCGTAGTGTCGGCGGTTCGACTCCGTCCAGCGCCATAGATGTGCCAGTAGGGGCATCAGGGAAAAGCGATGCGAATGTAGTTCAATGGTAGAATTCCAGCCTTCCAAGCTGGCTATGCGGGTTCGATTCCCGTCATTCGCTTTTATGCACAGCTGGGCATAAAAGAGATAAGGGCTATTAGCTCAGTTGGTTAGAGCGCTGTGTTGATAACGCAGAGGTCCCAGGTTCGAGTCCTGGATGGCCCATAGATAAGTGAGTGACTGGCAGCAGTCATTCACTTTTTTTGCTTGCTTTTTATGATTATTTTAGATACAATAAACCTATTAACTTACCATAAGTAGGCTATCTAAGAAAGTTGTTGGATAATGCGAAACAACGAGCTGAAATTCCAGTAAGTCACGATAGTGGGTAATGCCACTCGGTTATTCACCGTTATCAGATAATGAGTGTTATGCATTAATTTGCATAGAATCTGGGTGGTACCACGGAAGCGCGTTTTTCGTCCCTTGTCCTTTTTGGATGGGATGAAAAACGCGTTTTTTAATTTAACTATTTAGGCACATCAGCAGAGGAGAAGATTATGTTAGATATGAAGTATTTGCGAAAAAATGTGACAGAAGTAACACAAAAATTGCAAGACCGAGGTGTTTCACCAGATAATTTGATAGAATTATTAAATTTGGATCAAGAACGACGTGATACAATTCAAAAAGTTGAAAATCTTAAAGCAGACAGAAACACTGCATCTGATAAAATTGCATATGCTAAGCGTAATCAAGAAGATGCCAGTCAATCTATTTTGGCGATGCAAAGAGTTAGTCAAGAAATCAAAAAATTAGATGCACGGCAATTGGAATTAAATGACCAAGTTCAAAATTTAGCAGCGCACTTACCTAACTTGGCTGCCCCAGAAGTGCCGGTTGGCGTGGATGAGTCAACTAATATCGAACAACGTGTTTGGGAACCAACTGACTATCAAAAAAGGCCACATGCACGACTAGAAACGCCAAAATGGCTAAAAGCACATTATGAAATTGGTGAGGCGTTAGGCATTTTGGATTTTGAACGTGGCGCAAAGGTATCTGGCGCACGTTTTCTGTATTATGTTGGTGATGGGGCAAGATTAGAACGAGCAGTTTATAATTTCATGTTGGATGAACATCGTAAAGAGGGTTACACTGAAATGATCACCCCGATCGTAGTTAATGATGCTGCTATGTTTGGTACGGGACAATATCCAAAATTCCAAGATGATGCGTATCGCGTGTCTGGTTTGGCGCAAACATATATTCCAACGGCCGAAGTACCACTAACAAACTATTATTCAGGAGAAACATTACCTGCTGAGGATTTACCTATTAAGTTTACGGCATTGTCACCCTCATTTCGTAAAGAAGCTGGTGCTGCCGGTAAAGATACGCGTGGACTGATTCGTTTGCACCAATTTAATAAAGTCGAAATGGTTAAGTTTACTAAACCGGATCAATCTTATGCTGAATTGGAAAGTATGACAGCCAACGCTGAAAGTATTTTGCAAAAATTAGGGCTACCTTATCATGTTATTATGCTGTCAACAGGTGATATGGGATTTTCCGCTGCTAAAACGTACGATATTGAAGTTTGGATGCCACAGCAAACTTTATATCGTGAAATCTCTTCTGTATCAAATACAGAGGCTTTTCAAGCACGTAGAATGCATATTACTTATCGTGATGAAGACAATAAGTTACAGCTTGTACACACATTAAATGGCTCTGGTTTAGCGGTTGGTCGCACTGTTGCAGCAATTCTAGAAAATTATCAAAATGAAGATGGTTCGATAACAATTCCTGAAATTTTACGTTCGTACATGGGTGGTCAAGAAAAATTAGTTGCTACGCCACATCATTAATAATGAAAAACCTGTATTTATCAGGTTTTTTTGATATAATTGAAAGTAGACTATTGTGCGGAAAAACACACAAATTTAGATTTCAGAGGAGAAACACACGATAAATTAATGTTGTGTGCTAAAAACAATGGCAAACCCAATACGTAAATTAGTTGATAATTCAAAAAAACAATTAAAAAAATTAAATCATATTGCTGACCAAGTAGAAAGTTATGCTGACCAAATGGCAGCGATGTCGGATGACGAGTTACAAGCAAAGACACCACAATTTAAGCAAATTATTGCTGATGCATTGGTTGATGTTAAAGGTCAAGACAAACAAAATAAGGTATTGACTAAAACTTTAGATGAACTATTACCTGAAGCCTTTGCTGTGGCTCGCGAAGGTGCAAAAAGAGTTCTGGGTTTGTACCCATTTCATGTACAAATAATGGGGTCAGCTGCGTTACATGATGGTAACTTAGCTGAAATGCGTACGGGTGAAGGTAAAACTTTGACAGCTACAATGACTGTTTATTTAAATGCCTTATCAGGTCGTGGTGTTCATGTTGTCACTGTGAACGATTATTTATCGGCACGTGATGCTGAACAAATGGGTCAACTGTATAATTGGCTTGGTTTATCGGTGGGAGTTAACGTAGGGGATTCACCCGCAGATGAGAAACGTGCGGCTTATGATGCTGATATTACATATTCCACTAACTTTAATATTGGTTTTGATTACTTACGCGATAATATGGTACGTCGAGCGGATGAACGTGTTATGCAAAAAGGCTTGAACTTTGCTTTAATTGACGAAGCTGACTCGATTTTAATTGACACAGCCCGCACACCCTTGATTATTTCAGGGCCTGGTTCAGGCGTTTCTCAACTTTATGCGCGTGCTGATCGTTTTGTAAAGACACTTCAATCTGAAGAAGATTATAAAATCGATGAAGAAGCTAAAACAACGATGTTAACCAATGAAGGTATCCATAAAGGTGAAATTTTCTTTAATTTGGATAATTTATACGATGCCGGTGATACTGCTTTAACACACCATATTGATCAGGCATTACGAGCTAATTTGAATTATATTAACGATAAGGATTATGTCGTTCAAAATGGTGAGGTCAAATTAATTGACCAATCAACTGGCCGAATTTCAGAAGGAACACGTCTATCAGATGGCCTACACCAAGCAATTGAGGCCAAAGAAGGCGTGGATATTCAAGAAGAAAATAAGTCCATGGCGCAAATTACTTATCAAAATTTGTTCCGTATGTATAAAAAATTGTCAGGTATGACGGGAACCGCTAAAACAGAAGAAGAAGAATTACGTGAAATTTATAATATGGAAGTAGTTACTATTCCGACAAACCGTCCGATTAAACGTGTTGATTATGCTGACTTGTTATACCCATCAATTCGTGCGAAATATAATGCTGTTGTTAAAATGATACAGGAACTACATGCTAAGGGGCAACCGATTTTAATTGGTACCGGGTCTGTGGAATCATCAGAATTGTTATCTAAAATTTTGATGGCACAAAATGTGCCACACAATGTCTTAAATGCTAAAAACAATGCTAAAGAAGCTGAAATCATTGCAAATGCTGGACAACGAGGGGCTGTTACTGTTGCAACAAATATGGCGGGACGTGGAACAGATATTAAACTTGGCCCAGGTGTTGCTGATTTAGGCGGTTTGGTAGTTATTGCGACTGAGAGACATGAATCTCGTCGAATTGATAACCAGCTACGTGGCCGTGCAGGACGTCAAGGTGATGCAGGATTTTCACAGTTCTTTTTATCTCTTGAAGATGATTTAATGATTCGTTTTGGAGCCGATCGTATTCGTGTGCTCTGGGAACGAATGAATCTTGATGAAGAAGAAACGGTTATTAAAAATCGCTTGATTACACGCTCAGTAGAGTCAGCCCAAAAGCGTGTTGAAGGTAATAATTATGATACACGTAAAAATGTTTTGCAATATGATGACGTTGTACGTGAACAACGTGAGCTAATTTACCACCAGCGTGATGTCGTCATTGATGAAAAAGAATCTCTTGAATGGGTTTTGATGCCTATGGTTGAACGGACAATTAATCGTGTTGTCGATGCGCAGACGAAAAGCAAAAAAGCGACCGATTGGCATTTGGACCAAATTATTACTTTTGCAAATAATGCATTAATCCGTGAAGGTGATGTAACAATTGAACAGTTACAAGACCTGTCTCGTGACGATATTAAGCTACAATTATTGAACTTAACTAAGGTCAATTATAAAGCTAAACAAGGGCAGTTATATGACCCAGATCAAATGTTAGAGTTTGAAAAGGTTGTCGTTTTACGTGCAGTTGATCAACATTGGACGGATCATATTGATTCATTAGACCGATTGAGACAAGGCGTAGGTTTACGTGGTTATGGGCAATTGAACCCTCTTATAGAGTATCAAAATGAAGCATTTACAAACTTTAACAAAATGATTGTTGATGTTGAATATGACGCGACTCGTACGTTTATGAAGGCTGAAATCCGTCAAAATTTGAACGCGTAAGCAATATTTGATGTCAATAATTAGCAGGATATGTCGTACTGCTGTTAGTAAATTTAACATTAAATATATCAATGGATGTAAACGTTTATGTTTTTGAAGGGATACAATAATCATGGAAATTATCGACGCTAAACATGCTGAGGCAAATATTCAAGAAAATATCGCACGCTTTCGCGCAACATTAGATTTAGAGGCATTAACAGAAGAAATTGCTGATTTTGAAAATCGTATGACAGAATCTGGATTTTGGGATGATAACGTTAAAGCACAAAAAATAATTGAAGAAAACAATGTTTTGAAAAATCGACGTGATTCTTTTTTAAATTTAACAAGTCAAGCTGAAGAAATTGATTTGTTAATTGAAATGCTTTCTGAAGACGTTACTGATTCTGAAATGATGTCAGAACTTGAAGAAAGTATTGTCAAAGCACAGAAAGATATTGAAACATATAATTTAGAACAACTATTAACTGAGCCATATGACGCTAATAATGCTATTTTGGAAGTGCATCCTGGGTCAGGTGGTACCGAATCAACTGATTGGGGGGCTAACTTGTATCGTATGTATACGCGTTGGGCACAACAACATGGTTTCCAGGTGGATGTGTTAGACTACCATGCTGGTGATGAAGCAGGTATTGATAGTGCGACTATTAAAATTACGGGGCATAATGCCTTTGGCTTTTTACGTAGCGAAAAGGGTGTCCACCGTTTTGTACGTATTTCACCGTTTGATTCGGCTGGGCGACGTCACACGAGTTTTGTAAGTGTAGATGTTATGCCGGAATTGGATGACACGATTGATATAGAAATACGTGATGACGATGTTAAGATGGATGTTTTCCGTTCTGGTGGTGCTGGTGGGCAAAACGTTAACAAGGTGTCCACCGGTGTACGTCTAACACATGAACCAACAGGCATTGTAGTGTCCTCGACAGTCGAGCGTACGCAGTATGGTAACCGAGATTATGCTATGCGCCTGTTAAAAGGAAAGTTATATCAGCTTGAATTGGAAAAACAAGAAGCAGAAAGAGCTGCCTTGACAGGTGATAAATTAGAGAATGGTTGGGGATCTCAAATACGTTCGTATGTCCTGCATCCCTATCAAATGGTCAAAGATCATCGAACTGACTACGAAACTAACCAACCACAACAAGTGCTGGATGGTGATTTAGATCCTTTTATAAATGCCTATTTACAGTGGCAATTAAGTTTAAAAAACCCAAATTAACGTGAGTAAAGGTCGAAACAGTTAGTTTCGGCTTTTTGAATTTTCAAACAAATCAGTTCCTAATGCGCCTGTAATGCGCTATAATATAAGTCAACATTAGACATTAACTGCCTAAAAAACGGAGGGCAAAATATGGATACCAATTATACACCAAGTGCACAAAATGTATTAGTGTTAGCACAAGAACAATCTAAATATTTCAAACATCAAGCAGTGGGGACAGAACATTTATTGCTTGCGCTAGCTATTGAAAAAGAAGGTATTGCTAGTAAAATACTTGGTCAATTTAATGTAGCAGATGATGACATTCGTGAAGAAATTGAACACTTTACTGGATATGGCATGACAGCACGATATGACAAGAATAGTTATTTGCCATATTCACCAAAAGCGTCCGATATTCTTCGTCAGTCAGGTGAGGAATCACGTGCATTAGGCCAAACAAAAATTGGGACAGAACATATTTTGTTAGCACTTCTTCAAGATGAAAGTATTCTATCATCACGTATTTTACTGGCTTTAGATGCTAATTTACAAGAAATGAGACGTGCCATTTTGCGTAAGTTAGGTGTTACTGATGTACGTAAACAGATGAAACAACGAGATAAACAGCAACCTCAAGGAACACCAACATTAGACGGATTAGCGCGTGATTTAACACAGATGGCTAAAGAAGAAAAACTAGATCCAATTATTGGTCGCTCAAAAGAAGTTCGTCGGGTGATACAAATTTTATCACGGCGTACAAAAAACAATCCAGTTCTTATTGGTGAACCTGGTGTTGGCAAGACAGCTATTGCTGAAGGACTAGCACAACAAATTGTTAAAAATGACGTACCAGTCACTTTACAAAATAAACGTTTAATGGCTTTAGACATGGGTTCGCTAGTTGCAGGAACAAAGTACCGAGGAGAGTTTGAGGATCGTTTAAAGAAAATCATTGATGAAATTTATCAAGATGGTAACGTTATTTTATTTATTGATGAATTACATACACTTATTGGTGCTGGCGGTGCAGAGGGGGCCATTGATGCTTCTAATATTTTGAAACCAGCTTTGGCACGTGGAGAATTGCAGACTTTAGGGGCAACAACTTTTGATGAATATCAAAAATATGTTGAATCTGATGCCGCATTAGAAAGACGTTTTGCACCAGTAACGGTGAATGAACCTACGCAGGCAGATGCGATTGAAATATTGACAGGTATTCGTCCAAAATTTGAAGCGCATCATCAAGTACATATTGATGATGCTGCTATTGAAGCTGCCGTGAAATTGTCCTCTCGATATATTACAGATCGCTTTTTGCCAGATAAGGCAATTGATTTGATGGATGAAGCGGGCGCAAAAGTACGTATTGATGCTGTGGATAAACCAACACCAATGAGTCGAAACAAGGCACGTTTATCAGCAGTAACAACTGCTAAAGATGCGGCGATTGCAGCGTTGGATTTCGAAGAAGCTGCTAAACAACGTGCAGAAGAAATGAAACTAAAAACAAAAATTGATAAGATGACAGCAAAACTGTTGATTAATGAAAATACTGATCAACCGCACTATAGTTTACATGTTTCAGCAGAAGATATCAGTGAAGTAATATCACAACAAACAGGCGTACCATTAACACAGCTTGAAAAAAATGAACAACAACGTTTGGTAAACCTAGAAACTGTTTTGGGTAAACGTGTTATTGGACAAAAAACAGCTATCTCTGCTGTTGCCCGTGCAATTCGTCGTGCACGATCTGGACTAAAAGACCCCAGTCGTCCGATCGGTGCATTCATGTTCTTAGGGCCAACAGGTGTTGGGAAAACAGAACTAGCTAAGGCGTTAGCTGAAGCTATGTTTGGCAGTGAAGATAATATGATTCGAATTGATATGTCAGAGTATCAAGAAAGATGGTCTTCTTCGCGTTTAGTTGGTTCAGCACCAGGATATGTTGGTTATGATGAAGGTGGTCAATTAACTGAACAAGTGAGAAACCATCCGTATTCTGTTATTTTACTTGATGAGGCAGAAAAGGCACATCAAGATATATTTAATCTGATGTTACAAGTGTTTGATGACGGTTTCTTGACGGATGCTAAGGGGCGTAAGATTGATTTTAGAAATACAATCATTATTATGACGTCTAACCTTGGTGCAACGCGCCTACGTGATGAAAAATCAATGGGATTTGGCGCAGTTGATTTAAAAAATAATAATGAAGCTGTCGCCGAAAAAATTCGTGAGACTTTAAAAGAAACTTTCCGTCCAGAATTTATTAACCGTTTGGATGAGGCTGTTGTATTTAACTCACTAACAAAAGACGAATTACATCAGATTGTTAAATTAATGAGCCAATCAGTTCTGCAACGTGTCGCAGAACAGGGCATCTCCGTTAAAATAACGCCTGCAGCAATTGATGTTGTAGCTAGTGCTGGATTTGATCCTGAGTACGGGGCACGTCCAATAAGGCGTGCTTTGCAGACCAAGGTTGAAGATGCATTGAGCGAAGAATTGCTCCGTGGCAACATTACAACTGAAAGTGCTGTAACAATTGGTGCAAAAAATGGAGTCATTAAAATTAATATCAAACCAGTTGAAAAATTATCCGCAAAAGCTTAAAAATATGCGAATTAATTTCACAATGCAAGAGGTGTGACTATTTTTTCAATTAAAGTCATACTTAGCCAACCAAAATAAAGAAACGGTACAAACGGTAGACGATGAACATGGTGCTTGACAAGATAAAGCACCGCAGATATAGAAGCCACGAGCAATGTTAGTGGAAAAATTTGTGAGGAAGTCGTTAATGTGATCAATAGGAGTACCGGAATATCACCACTGCCCATAGCCTGACGATGGTATACCAAAAATAAGCTAATGATCATTACGACACAAGCTGTCAATATTTTTGGATCACCCCAAGATTGGATGAATAAGTAAATAATATAAGGTATTAAAATATCGGCGTGAATGCGCTTGGTATGCCAATCTTCTAAGGCGAGGAATAATAGTAAGTAGGCTGATATCCAAGCTAATGTGTCCGAAAATAAATAAGTACCGACTATCATACCCACTAATTCAAAGTATGCATAATGCATACCGTAAGTGTCATGGCAGTACCGGCAACGTGCGTGTGTTAGGAAAGCTGATAATATAGGTATTAAGTCGTACCAATACAGAATATGCCCACAATGCATGCAAAATGAGCGCTTAACAGAAATATGAATATGATTATTCACGCGATCAGCAAGACACATAACAGTTGATATGAGAACCGCATTTAAAATAATAATGAGTAATTTTTCCATGCTAAATAATACGCAGCATGCTGAAATTATGCACAAAAAATGTTAATTTAGATACAAAATAAATAAAGTGGGTTGTTATCTATTGACAATCACACTCAATCTGGTATTATATTGAACGTGCTTTTAAGTAATCTGTTCTGTGATATCATCACAACGTGCTGAATAGCGCTGTAAAGGCAATTGTCAGCAGATTTCTAGTGGGCATTTTTGTTTAAGTACAATTATGATACACCTGGAACTGTGTTATTAATAAAAATCTTAAGGAGATCGTAGAATGCCTACAATTAATCAATTAGTTCGCAAGCCTCGTAAGTCACAAGTGACTAAGTCAAAGTCACCGGCTTTGAACTTTGGCTACAATTCAATGAAAAAGAAAGCAACAAACAATGTTGCACCACAAAAGCGTGGTGTTGCTACGCGTGTTGGAACAATGACACCTAAGAAGCCTAACTCTGCTTTGCGTAAGTATGCCCGTGTGCGTCTTTCAAACTTGTATGAAGTTACTGCTTATATCCCAGGTATTGGACATAATTTACAAGAACACTCGGTTGTTTTGATCCGTGGTGGACGTGTTAAGGATTTGCCTGGTGTACGTTACCACGTTATTCGTGGTGCATTGGATACTGCGGGCGTTGATGGTCGTATGACTTCACGTTCAAAATATGGCACAAAGGCGCCAAAGAAGTAAGAAGGAGACTGACTAATGCCACGCAAAGGTTATACTAAGCGTCAGGAAGTTTTGCCTGACCCAATTTACAATTCAAAACTCGTTTCACGTTTGATCAACAAGTTGATGCTTGATGGTAAACGTGGTACAGCTTCAACTATTTTGTACGATGCTTTTGATCGTATCAAGGAATCTACTGGTAACGAACCATTGGAAGTTTTCGAACAAGCCATGGAAAATATTATGCCGGTATTAGAAGTTAAAGCTCGCCGTGTTGGTGGTTCTAACTATCAGGTGCCTATTGAAGTTCGTCCAGACCGTCGTTCAACATTGGGATTACGTTGGTTAGTAAACTATTCACGTTTACGTAATGAACATACTATGGATGAGCGTTTGGCTAAAGAAATTATGGATGCAGCTAATGACACTGGTGCATCTGTTAAAAAGCGTGAAGATACGCATAAGATGGCTGAAGCCAACCGCGCATTTGCTCACTATCGTTGGTAAAACGTACGACGCAATTTAGTGTTGCGTTGTGTATCATTAACAATATTTATGATTGTTAAGAATTTAATTATTCCCAAACACAATAAATAGCGTAAAATGAGAGTAGACGGTAATATGCTACCAGTGTTTACCGTCAAAAAGCGAACACAATTCTGTGTCGCTTTTTGTTGCATACAGAACAAAAAAACCAGGAGATAACTCACAATGGCAAAACGTGAATACCCACTAGAACGTACACGTAATATTGGTATCATGGCCCACATTGATGCGGGAAAGACAACAACTACGGAACGTATCTTATACTACACAGGTAAAATTCACAAAATTGGTGAAACACATGACGGTGCTTCACAAATGGATTTCATGGAACAAGAAAAGGAACGTGGAATCACAATTCAATCAGCTGCTACAACGGCTGTTTGGCATGGTTTCTTTGACCAATTCGAAAAAACACCCTATCGTGTGAACATCATTGATACACCAGGTCACGTGGACTTCACAATTGAAGTTGAACGTGCGCTGCGTGTTTTGGATGGTGCTGTAGCGGTTTTGGATGGTGCTGCTGGTGTTGAACCTCAAACAGAGACTGTTTGGCGTCAAGCAACAACATATGATGTACCACGTATCGTATTTGTCAACAAGATGGATAAGATGGGTGCTGATTTCCAAATGTCAGTGGATTCAATTCACGAACGTTTGCAAGTTAATGCTGAAGCTATCCAATGGCCAATTGGTGCAGAAGATGACTTTGAAGCTGTTATTGATTTAATTACACAAGAAGCTTATTATCCAGTTGATGAATTGGGTGAAAAGTGGGAAGCACGCGATATTCCAGCTGAATTGAAAGATTTGGCAGAAGAAAAGCGTAATACATTAATTGAAGCTGTTGCTGATGTTGATGATGACTTGATGGAAAAGTATCTTGAAGGCGAAGACATTTCAGTTGAAGAATTGAAAGCAGCTGTTCGTCGTGCTACTTTGGCATTACAATTCTACCCAGTGCTTGCCGGTTCAGCTTATAAAGATAAGGGTGTCCAAATGATGTTGGATGCTGTTGTTGATTATTTGCCAGGACCTTTGGATGTTAAAGCCTATATTGCGAATGATCCTAAAACCGGTGAAGAAATTGATTTGATTGCCGATGATAGTAAGTCTTTTGCTGCTTTAGCATTTAAGATCATGACTGATCCTTTCGTTGGCCGTTTGACATTTATGCGTGTTTATACAGGAACTTTGCAATCAGGTTCATATGTACAAAATACGTCTTCAGATACACGTGAACGTGTTGGCCGCTTATTGCAGATGCATGCGACTTCACGTACTGAAATTGAAGAAGTATTCTCCGGTGATATCGCTGCTGCTATCGGTTTGAAAAATACGACAACTGGTGATTCATTGACATCTGTTGATCATCAATTGATTCTTGAATCAATGGAGTTCCCAGAACCAGTTATTGAATTAGCAATTGAACCAAAAACAAAAGCTGATCAAGACAAGTTGTCTAATGCTATTCAAAAGTTAGCAGAAGAAGATCCATCATTCCGTGCAACAACAAATCCTGAAACTGGTGATACTTTAATTGCTGGTATGGGTGAATTGCAATTGGATATCATGGTTGATCGTATGCGTCGTGAATTCAACGTTGAAGCAACTGTTGGTGCACCTCAAGTTGCCTACCGTGAAGCATTTACAAAAACAGTGCAGGCGCGTGGTTACTTCAAGCGTCAATCTGGTGGTAAGGGTCAATATGGTGACGTTTATATTGAATTCTCACCAAACGAAGAGGGTGCAGGATTTGAATTCGATGACGCTATTGTTGGTGGTGTCGTGCCTCGTGAATATATTCCTTCAGTTGAAGCTGGTTTGAAAGACTCATTGAATGCTGGTCCTTTGGCTGGATTCCCATTAGTTGATTTGAAGGCGAAGTTGTATGATGGTTCATATCACGATGTCGATTCTTCTGAAGCAGCCTTTAAAATTGCGGCTTCATTAGCTTTGAGAGAAGCTGCTAAAACAGCCGGTGCTGTTATTTTGGAACCAATTATGGCTGTTGACATTGTTGCACCTGAAGATAATCTTGGCGATGTTATGGGACATGTTTCTGCACGTCGTGGTATGATTGAAGGTCAAGAGTCACGTGGACCTGTTTTGGCTGTTAAGGCCAAGGTACCTTTGTCAGAAATGTTTGGATATGCTACAACTTTGCGTTCAGCTACGCAAGGTCGTGGTACATTCCAAATGGTATTTGACCATTATGAAGCTGTGCCTAAGAATATTCAAGAAGAAATTATTAAAAACAGTGGTAAAGAAGATTAATGTTTCAAATAGTATAGAACTATCGTTGTTTTAGTATGATGATCGACGGTTCATTAAAAACGGTATCGCTCTTGAGAGTGATACCGTTTTATTTGAAGGAATATAGAGAATAGTATGAATAAAGAACATAGTAAATTTTTGATTCTGGGTATTATTGTGGTTGGCATGGTTTTACGTTTACCATTTACATCAATTCCACCAATTCTTGGTAGTATTGCTAAATCGCAGCATGTGTCAGTAGGTCAATTAGGGATGTTAACGACCATTCCATTGATAGCTTTTGCTATATTTTCGTCTCTTGCCCCGAAGACTGCTCAAAAATTTGGTTTAGAACGTGCTTTTGCATTGATGTTAGGGTTGATGATTATTGGTTCAATTGTTAGAGTGATTAATACACCATTTTTGTATTTTGGAACATTGTTAATTGGCATTGGTATTGCACATTTAAATGTTTTATTACCAAGTGTCATTCGCACATATTTTCCAACTAAAATTGGTCCGATGACATCACTATTTACATTCAGTATGATGCTATCAACAGCCTTGGGGGCTAGTATGGCAGCACCAATTACAGCGATGACTAATTGGCATATGTTTATCATTATACTGAGTATAGCATTATTTATTGCGTTAATAATTTGGTTACCAAATGAAAGATTTGCAGTAAAACATAAGCAAAATAAAGTTTCAACAAGTCATGTTATTCGGACGCAAGAAAAAATAAGTGTCTGGAAAAATAAATATGCTTGGCTGTTATTGTTCTTTTGTGGCATGCAATCAGCGATGTTTTACGTTTTAATGGCATGGGGACCTACTATGGCAGTGCAGACAGGTTTGTCACCTGCTGTTGCGGGTATTTTTTCCGGCTTAAATTCCCTGATAGGTTTACCATTTGCATTGATTATACCAACGATCATTGCGCGGTCGACACGCAAACAGCGACAAATTTTAATGAGCATTATTTCTTTGAGTGGTGTGTTTGGCTATTTGTTGTTATTGCATCCCGTAGGGACCTTTAGTTACTGGTTAATAGTCAATATATTAATTGGCGTTAGCACATCTGGCTTGTTCCCTTACTTATTAACTACATTTAGTTTGAAAACAAGTAGTCCAAGTCAAACAGCACAAATATCTGGCATGGTTCAAAGCGGTGGTTACTTAATTGCAGCACTAGGACCAGCATTATTCGGTTATGCTTTTTCTTGGTTTCACAGTTGGACACCACAAATATTTGTTATTTTGGTGTTATTTATACTAATGATTATTGCCATGGTTATAGTTGAGAAAAAAGATAAAATATTGTAGCAAGAAAAGCATGCAACCAGTGAAGTTGTGTGCTTTTCTTGTTACAATAGATTTATTGATTAAAAGTGAGGGTTGGGAATTGACAAATATATCAACACCAATTATTGAATTTAAAAACGTCGGCTTGTCTTATGGTGACGATGAGGTTTTGAAGAATATTGATCTTGAGTTAGAGGCCGGTAAATTTTATACGTTGTTAGGACCTTCAGGTTCTGGTAAGACAACTATTTTAAATCTCATTTCAGGCCAGTTAACTGTCACACACGGTGATATTTTGTTTGAAGGAAATATTATTAATGATGTGCCTGTTGAAAAAAGACATATGAACACTGTTTTTCAAGATTATGGCTTATTTCCAAATATGACAGTTTTTGAAAATGTAGCTTTTGGTCCAAGTATTAAGGGCATGAGCAAAAAGGATATTAAGACCAAAGTAACAGAGATGTTAACGTTGGTTAAATTAAATCAGTATGCTGATCGCGAAATTACAGAATTGTCTGGTGGACAACGTCAACGTGTAGCCATAGCGCGCGCGCTGGCAAATGACCCTGAAGTCTTACTGCTGGATGAACCACTATCTGCGTTAGATTATAAATTACGCAAAGAAATGCAATATGAATTAAGAGAAATTCAACAACGTCTTGGGATTACGTTTGTATTTGTAACGCATGATCAAGAAGAAGCGTTGGCAATGTCTGATTGGATTTTCGTGATGAATGATGGGGTTATCCAACAAAATGGTTCACCAGAAGATATCTATGATGAACCAATTAATCATTTTGTAGCTGATTTTATTGGCGAATCAAATATTTTAGATGGCATTATGAAAACGGATTATCTTGTGCACTTTACGGGGAAAGATTTTGAAAATGTCGATGCTGGTATGCGTCCAAATGAGCGTGTTGAAATTGTGTTAAGACCAGAAGATTTGGATTTGACGACAATTGAAAACGGTAAACTAATTGTCACTATTGCTGATCAATCATTTCGTGGCGATTATTATGAAATTACGGCAATTGATGACGACGGAAACGAATGGCAAGTACAAGCAACAAATAAATCAAAAATAGATGCGCGTGTCGGCTTGACCTTTGATCCCGAAGATATTCATATTATGCGTTTTAATGAATCTGAAAATGATTTTGATGCCCGCTTGGAAAGTTATGAGGGCGAGGAGGATGCCGAAAAGTAAAAAGCAAAGGCAATTATTTTATTTAATGCCATATGGTTTATGGCTATTATTATTTGTGATAGCACCTCTGATATTGTTGCTGTTTCAGTCCTTAACAACACAGAATGGACATTTCACATTACACAATTATGCGCTTTATTTTTCTAGTGGCACCTATTTATTGATGACTTTTAATTCAGTCTTTTATGCTTTTCTAATCACGATAATAACTTTAGTAATTAGTTATCCTACCGCCTATTTACTGAATCAGTTAAAGCAAAAGCAATTTTGGCTGCTCTTGGTTATTTTACCTACGTGGATTAATTTATTATTGAAAACCTATGCGTTTATCGGTTTACTTGCAAAAACTGGAACTGTTAATAATTTTATGAGTTTATTTGGTATCGTGCCACAACAACTACTTTTTTCAAATTGGAGTTTTCTGTTAGTTGCAGCTTATATTGAAATTCCTTTTATGATATTACCGATTTTTAATTCATTAGCCGAAATTAACCCCAGGTTAGAACAGGCGAGTCGAGACTTAGGCGCGAATAGATGGCAAACCTTGCGCCGTGTAATCATGCCATTGTCAATGCCTGGTATTAAGGCGGGCATTCAAGCAGTCTTTATTCCCAGCCTATCTTTGTTTATGATTACGCGATTGATAGGTGGTAACCGTGTAATTACCTTAGGAACTGCAATTGAAGAACATTTTTTAGTCACGCAAAATTGGCAGTTGGGATCAACTATTGGCATTATTTTGATTGTAGCTATGGTAATTACTATGATCTTCACACGTGATCGTAAGCGTTCTAGGAAGCGAGGTTAACGCATGAGTCGAAAGTTTAAGTGGGGTAATTTTTATCTAGGAAGTGTTTTTGTACTATTATACTTACCTATTCTTTTCCTAATTGTATATTCTTTTAATGCGGGGGACATCATGCAGGGCTGGGCAGGGTTTTCTTTAAAACACTACAGTGAATTATTTTCAGATGTACGTATACTAGAAATTGTTGTGAGTACCTTTTTGATTGCACTATTGTCATCATTGCTTGCTAGTATTATTGGTACAGCAGGGGCATTGTATATTTACAATCTAAAACATACAGTGGTGAAAAATATTTTTCTCTCATTAAATAATATTTTACTTGTTTCACCAGATGTCATTATTGGTGCATCATTTTTAATTTTATTTACTGTCATGGGATTTGCGCTTGGTTTTACATCAGTTTTGTTAGCACACATTGCTTTTAGCATTCCAATTGTGGTGCTAATGGTACTGCCTCGGTTACAGGAAATGAATCAATCAATAGTGGCATCAGCAAAGGATTTAGGTGCCAACAACTGGCAAATGCTTTCTCGCGTGATTTTACCAGTTATTTCACCAGGTATATTGGCGGGTTTTTTTATGGCATTTACTTATTCGCTCGACGATTTCGCAGTAACGTTTTTTGTAACAGGGAACGGTTTCACAACCTTATCTGTAGAAATATATTCTCGTGCGCGTCAAGGCGTGAGTTTGGAAATTAACGCGTTATCGACAATGATGTTTGTGGTGTCGTTGCTGCTGGTGCTGTTTTATTATGTCATATCTACGCGTGCTGTGAAGAATAAAAAACGTAGCACAAGACTTGTCTTGCCTGCATCTGAGGGGTTATAGTATGAGAAAAATAATAACTAGTATTATGGCTATTCTTATGGTCATCCTTATATTATTTGGGACACAGCGTTATTTATCGTCAAAGACTGGCACTAATGTTTCTTCTGATAAGGTTTTAAATTTGTACAATTGGGGTGATTATATTGATCCTGCGTTACTTAAAAAATTTACCAAAGAAACCGGATATAGAGTTAGTTATGAAACATTTGATTCAAACGAGGCCATGTATACAAAAATTAAACAGGGTGGTACATCATATGATTTAGCTGTGCCTTCTGATTATATGATCCAAAAAATGAAACGTGAGAAACTACTTTTACCAATAGATCATTCTAAACTAACGGGTATCGGTAATTATGATAATCGTTTTTTAAATCAATCGTTTGATAAAAATAATCGTTATTCTCTACCATATTTTTGGGGAACATTAGGCATTATCTATAATGATAAATATGTTAATGCTAAAGACATACAACACTGGGATGATTTATGGTCGCCCCAATTTAAAAATCAAATCATGTTAGTGGATTCTGCGCGCGATGGGCTTGCTATACCATTAATCACACAAAATAAGTCAGTTAATGACAAATCACGTGCTGATCTTGCGGCAGCTCAGGCAAAGTTACGCACTTTGATGCCAAATATTAAAGCTATTGTGGCAGATGAAATTAAAATGTATATGGCTCAAAATGAGGCGTCGATTGCAGTTACCTACTCAGGTGAAGCAGCTGAAGCGTTGAGTAACAATAAGCACTTGCATTACATTGTTCCTAGTGAAGGCTCTAATCTTTGGTTTGACAATATTGTTATGCCAAAGACTGCTAAACATAAAGCGGCAGCCTACGCTTTTCTTAATTTTATTAGTGAGCCTAAGAATGCTGCACAGAACGCAGAATACATTGGTTATGCAACACCCAATAAAAAAGCCGTAGCTTTACTACCTAAAGCTATTCGTGATGATAAGCAATTTTATCCAAGTAATCAAACAGTCAGTCATTTACAAGTATATGATGATTTAGGACAAACATGGACGGAAAGATACAATGATGCATTTTTAGAATTCAAAATGACACAAAGATGAAAAAATGACAAGTTAATTTTGAAATAGGAAAAATAAAAGATGCATCGATAAATTTTAAAAAACAGTTGCATTGTAATAGAATTTCTGTTAACATAAATAAGTACGCTTTTGGAACAGTAGTCACATAAACCTACCGAAAGCCTGGTGTATCAATGTTTAGCGATGATGATTAAGGTTGCGACACGCGCGGCCGCGTTGCCATGGGCGCGCAAAACACAAGCAGTGTTGTCGGTTTTTAATCGGAGTTAGCTGATTTACAAAATCAACGAGGAGGCACGAAAGAATGGCACAAAAGAAAATCCGTATCCGTTTAAAGGCATACGAACACCGTATCTTAGACCAATCAGCGGAAAAAATTGTTGAGACGGCTAAGCGCACGGGCGCAGAAATTGCTGGTCCTATTCCGCTACCAACTGAACGTACATTATATACAATATTACGTTCACCACATAAGCACAAGGATAGCCGCGAACAATTTGAAATGCGTACGCACAAGCGTTTGATTGATATTGTGAACCCTACTGACAAGACAGTTGACGCATTGCGTAAGCTCGAATTGCCATCAGGCGTTGCAATTGAAATCAAGTTGTAATTCTACGGAATACACTTCGCGTCTCAGCTAATGAGACAAAATACAGTCAAACAAAAATAATTAAGGAGATTAGTCATGACTAAAGGTATCTTAGGCCGTAAAGTCGGTATGACTCAGGTTTTCACTGAAATTGGTGAATTGATCGCCGTAACTGTTGTTGAAGCTACACCAAACGTTGTTTTGCAAGTCAAAAATGCAGAAACAGACGGATATAGTGCACTACAACTTGGTTACCAAGACAAGCGCACAGTTTTGTCAAACAAACCTGAACAAGGTCACGCTTCTAAAGCGAACACGACCCCTAAGCGCTACGTTCGTGAAATCCGCAATGCGGAAGGCGAATTTAACGCAGGGGATGAAATCAAAGTTGATACATTCGAAGCTGGCGAATACGTCGATGTAACCGGTATTACGAAGGGGCATGGCTTCCAAGGTAATATTAAAAAGGATGGCCAATCTCGTGGACCTATGTCTCACGGATCGCGTTTCCATCGTCGTCCTGGTTCAATGGGCGCTGTTATCAACCGTGTTTTCAAGGGTAAACTTTTACCTGGACGCATGGGTAATCACAAGCGCACAATGCAAAACGTTGCTATTGTCCACGTGGACGTAGAAAACAACCTATTGCTGCTTAAGGGTAACGTCCCTGGTGCCAATAAGTCATTATTAACAGTTAAATCAACTGTTAAAGTTAACGCAAAGCATCCTGAAGTGAAGATGGCTGGTGTATCTGCATCTGCTGCAACTGAAGAAGCTTAATATAAAATATTAGAAAGGAGAACAATCAATCATGACTAAAGTTGCTGTATTAAAGCAAGACGGTAGCCAAGCTGCTGAAATCGAATTAGATGATGCAGTTTTTGCCGTTGAACCTAACAACGCCGTTATTACAGATGCTGTGTTGATGCAACGTGCATCGATGCGTCAAGGTACACATGCTGTTAAAAACCGTTCAGCGGTTTCTGGTGGTGGACGTAAGCCTTGGAAGCAAAAGGGTACTGGTCGTGCACGTGCCGGATCAATCCGCGAACCACAATTCCGTGGTGGTGGAATTGTCTTCGGACCGTCACCTCGTTCGTACGCATACCGTATTAACCGTAAAGCTTATCAATTAGCTTTGAAATCAGTTTTGTCACAAAAAGTTACTGAAGGTAAGTTAGTTGTTGTTGATGCTTTGTCATTTGAAGCACCAAAGACACAAGACTTCAAGAAAGTTTTGGCTAACTTGTCAGTTGACACAAAGACATTAGTAGTTGTTGATGAAGACAACGAAAACGCAATCTTGTCGGCACGTAACTTGTCAAATGTTCAAGTTATGACAACAAAGGGTATTAATGTACTCGACGTTGTTAATGCAGATAAGCTGGTGATTGTTCAATCATCAATCGAAGAAATCCAAGGAGGTTTTGCCTAATGGATGCACGCGATATTATCCGTCGCCCTATTATCACCGAAGCTTCTATGGCGCAAACAGAACGTAAGCGCTATGTCTTCGAAGTTGATGTTCGTGCGACAAAGCCTCAAATTAAAAAAGCGATTGAAGAAATATTTGACGTTCAAGTTTCTGGCTTGAACACAGCTAACGTCCGCGGAAAGCAAAAGCGTCAAGGTCGTTACGTTGGTTACACACGTAAGTTGAAAAAGGCAACAGTAACGTTGTCAAAAGACTCAAAAGATATTCAAATCTTTAACGAAGGTTAAAAATAAAGTAGGAGGATAAGACATTGGCTATCAAGAAGTATAAGCCAACCTCTAACGGACGTCGTAACATGACGACTTCAGATTTCGCTGAAATCACGAAGTCAACGCCCGAAAAGAGTTTGTTGGCCAAAAAGTCAAAAACTGGAGCTCGTAACAATTCTGGTCGTATGACAGTTCGCCACCATGCTGGTGGACACAAGCAAGCTTACCGTTTGGTAGACTTCAAACGTATCAAAGATGATAAGACAGCTACTGTTAAAGCTATCGAATACGATCCAAATCGTACTGCAAACATTGCTTTGTTAGTTTATGAAGATGGTATTAAATCATATATCTTGGCGCCAAAAGGATTGAAGGTTGGCGATAAAGTTCAATCTGGTCCTGATGCCGATATTAAGCCCGGCAATGCCTTGCCATTAAGTAATATCCCTGAAGGTACTTTGATTCATAACATCGAATTGAAGCCTGGTAAGGGCGGACAGTTAGCACGCTCGGCTGGTACTTCAGCACAAATTTTGGGTAAAGATGGTAAGTATATCATTGTTCGTCTGACTTCAGGCGAAGTTCGTTTGGTTTTGGCAACTAACCGCGCAACAATTGGTGAAGTTGGTAATGCAGAACACTCATTAATTAACTGGGGTAAGGCTGGACGTAACCGTTGGCGTGGAAAGCGTCCACACGTTCGTGGATCAGTAATGAACCCTAACGATCACCCCCACGGTGGTGGTGAAGGTAAAGCACCAGTTGGTCGTCCAAGTCCTATGTCACCATGGGGTAAGAAGACTGCTGGTAAGAAGACTCGCGATAAGAAGAAGGCTTCAACGAAGCTTATTGTTCGCAGTCGTAAGAGTAAGTAAGGGAAAGGAGATAACTAATGGCTCGTAGTTTAAAAAAGGGACCATTTGCGGACCCACACTTGCTTAAGAAGATTGAAGCGCAAGCGGATTCTGAGAAGAAGTCAGTGATCAAGACTTGGTCACGTCGTTCAACAATCTTCCCAAGCTTTGTCGGCTTTACAATTGCCGTTTATGATGGGCGCAAGCACGTTCCAGTTTTTGTACAAGAAGACATGGTTGGCCACAAGTTGGGCGAATTTGTCCCAACTCGTACATTCAAAGGCCACACAGCTGATGATAAGAAGACTGTTAAAAAATAAAGGAGGAAATTGAAAAATGGCTGAACAAATTACTTCAGCTCGCGCGACAGCTAAGATCGTTCGCGTTGCCCCACGTAAGGCACGCCTAGTTCTTGACACAATTCGTCGTAAGAGCGTAAACGAAGCATATGCAATTTTGAAGTTCCTACCTAACACTTCTACTGAAGATATTTACAAGGTTTTGAACTCAGCAGTTGCTAATGCTGAAAACAACTTCTCATTAGACCGAGAAGATCTTATCGTGAAGGAAGCCTTTGCTAATGAAGGACCAACGCTTAAGCGTTTCCGTCCTCGTGCCAAAGGTTCTGCTTCACCTATCAACAAGCGTACAAGTCACATCACTATTGTGGTTGCTGAGAAGGAGGCAAAGTAATGGGTCAAAAGATTAACCCTACTGGATTCCGTGTCGGCGTTATTCGCGACTGGGATGCAAAGTGGTTTGCTGACAAGGCTGATTATGCTAACCAACTTCACGAAGACTTACGTATTCGTAAGTATATCGAAAAGAACTTAGCTGACGCCGCAGTTGATCGCATCGAAATCGAACGTAGCACGAAATCACGTGTTGATGTTTCTGTCCATACTGCCAAGCCAGGAATGGTTATTGGTAAAGGTGGTTCCGAGGTTGAAAAGCTTCGTACACAATTGGCTAAGTTGACTGATGTTGATGAAAAGGGACGTTCAAAGCGTGTCTTCATCAACATTGTTGAAATCAAAAAGCCTGATTTGTCTGCACACTTAGTTGGGCAGCAAATTGCTGGTGACTTAGAACGCCGTGTGGCTTTCCGTCGTGCAATGCGTGGCGCAATCCAACGTGCAACGCGTTCAGGTGCCAAGGGTATAAAAGTTATGGTTTCAGGTCGTTTGAATGGTGCAGATATTGCCCGTATTGAACAGTACACTGAAGGCACTGTGCCTTTGCATACTTTACGTGCTGATATTGACTACTCATGGGACGAAGCAATGACTGCTTATGGTAACTTGGGCATTAAAACTTGGATTTATCGTGGTGATATTTTACCACAAAAAAAGAACAGTAAGTAAGGAGGGAAGCGAACATGTTAGTACCAAAGCGTGTTAAATTCCGTCGTGTACACCGTGGTCACATGCGTGGCGAAGCAAAAGGTGGAAAGATGGTAACGTTCGGTGATTTTGGCTTACAAGCAACAACATCAAGCTGGATTACAAGCCGTCAAATTGAAGCTGCCCGTATTGCAATAACACGTTATATGAAACGTGGAGGTAAGGTTTGGATTAAAATCTTCCCCCACAAGTCATATACATCTAAAGGTGTTGGTGTTCGAATGGGTAACGGTAAAGGTGCACCTGAAGGTTGGGTTGAACCAGTTAAACGTGGCAAGGTAATGTTTGAAGTGGCAGGAGTTTCTGAAGCAACTGCACGTGAAGCATTGCGATTGGCACAACACAAGTTGCCTGTACGTACAAAGATTATTGCTCGGGAGGCTGAATAATGGCTAAAGCAAGTGAATTGAAAGAATTGTCACTTGCGGATTTGCAAAAGCGCGAAGCCGAATTCAAGGAAGAATTATTCAACCTACGTTTTCAATTGGCTACTGGTCAACTTGAAAACACGGCGCGTATCGCACAAGTTCGTAAGGACATCGCACGAGTTAAAACAGTTATTCGTGCACAAGAATTGGCAAACGCCAGTAAATAAGACGAAAGGAAGAAGCTGAAAAATGAGTGAAGAACGTAATGCTCGAAAAGTTTACCAAGGCCGTGTTGTTTCAGATAAGATGGACAAGACAATTACTGTCGCTGTTGATACTTATGTAACACATGCAGTCTATGGCAAGCGAGTTAAGTACACGAAGAAGTTTAAAACCCATGATGAAAACAATAGCGCTAAGATGAATGATATTGTTCAAATTATGGAAACACGTCCTTTGTCTGCAACTAAGCACTTCCGTTTGGTTAAGATCGTTGAAGAGGCAGTAATTCTCTAATTCGTTCCGTACTAAATCGTCGTAATTAATTGCTAACTAAGGAGGAAGAACCATGATTCAACAAGAGAGTCGTTTAAAAGTGGCTGACAACTCTGGCGCACGTGAAATCTTAACGATTAAAGTGCTCGGTGGTTCAGGCCGTAAGTTTGCTGGTGTGGGTGACATGATTGTTGCTACAGTTAAGCAAGCTATCCCTGGTGGTAACGTAAAGAAGGGTGACGTCGTTAAGGCTGTTATCGTTCGTACTGTTTCTGACGTTCGTCGTACAGATGGTTCATACATCAATTTTGATGAAAATGCCGCTGTTATCGTGAAGGAAGATAAGTCACCAGTTGGTACACGTATTTTTGGTCCTGTTGCACGTGAATTACGTGACAGTGATTTCATGCGTATCGTTTCATTGGCACCAGAAGTGCTCTAATACTGACAAGGAGGAGCCAAAACATGTTTGTAAAAACAGGTGATAAGGTTCGCGTGATTGCCGGCAAAGATAAGGGAAAAGAAGGCACAATTACTAAAATTGTTGCTGGAAAAGATCGCGTAGTTGTCGAAGGCGTGAACATCGTTAAGAAGCATCAAAAACCTTCTAACGAATACCCACAGGGTGGTGTTATCGATATTGAAGCACCTATCCACGTATCAAACGTGCAACTGCTTGACCCTTCAACTAATGAACCAACTAAAGTTGCGTTTAAAATTGAAGAAGGCAAAAAAGTTCGCGTATCTAAAAAGTCTGGTAACGTACTAGGCTAATTTTGAAAGGTGAAATCATTTTCATGGCTAACGCATTAAAAGAAAAATATGTTAATGAAGTTCAACCTGCTTTAATCGAAAAGTTTGGCTTTAAGTCACCAATGCAAGCACCTAAGATCGATAAAATTGTTCTTAACATGGGTGTTGGTGATGCGGTTTCAAACTCTAAGAACTTGGATGAAGCGGTTGAAGAATTGAAGTTGATTGCTGGGCAACAGCCAGTTATCACAAAGGCAAAGAAATCAATCGCTGGTTTCCGTTTGCGTGAAGGTATGTCAATCGGAACTAAGGTTACATTGCGTGGACAACGTATGTATGAATTCTTAGACAAGTTGATTAACATTTCATTACCTCGTGTTCGCGATTTTAGAGGTGTATCATCAAAGGCCTTCGATGGTCGTGGTAACTACACTTTAGGTATTCGTGAGCAATTGATCTTCCCTGAAATCGATTTTGACAAAGTTAACCGCGTTCGCGGATTAGACATTGTTGTTGTTACAACAGCGCAAAACGATGAAGAAGGTCGTGAATTGTTGACACTCTTAGGGATGCCATTTACTAAGTAATTGTATTCTAAAAACGACTGTCGCTCTTAACATTAAATAGAGTGACACGTTTTTAACTGTAATTGACTGAAATAGTCTATAATAGTTAAGAGCGTGTCATTTAATTATGTCTCGTTCAAAAATTAAAGGAGGATATCGATAGATGTCTATGACTGATCCAATTGCTGACTTATTGACACGTATTCGTAACGCCAATTTGGCTCACCGCGAAATAGTTGAAATTCCAGCATCGAAAATTAAAAAGAGCATCGCTGAAATCTTGAAATCAGAAGGTTTTATCCGCGACGTAGAGTACATTGAAGATAACAAGCAAGGTGTTATTCGTGTATTTCTGAAGTACGGTGAAGACCGTAATCGTGTGATTACAGGAATTAAGCGTATTTCAAAGCCAGGTTTGCGTAAGTATGCTAAATCTGATTCATTACCAAAGGTTTTGAACGGGTTAGGTATTGCTATTATTTCGACTTCAGTTGGTGTTATTACTGACAAAGAAGCACGTTCAAAGCAAATTGGTGGCGAAGTTCTCGCTTACGTTTGGTAATATATCTAAGAAAGGAGACTTACCATGAGCCGTATTGGAAATAAAGTAATTACATTGCCAACAAATGTTGAAGTATCTCAAGAAGGTACTGTTGTGACTGTTAAGGGACCTAAGGGAACATTGTCTCGTGATATTGCTTCACAAATTTCAATGTCTGTTGAGGGTACTACTGTAGCATTTTCACGTCAAAGTGAAGACAACAAGACAAAAGCTTTGCACGGCACTACTCGTGCAAACGTTGCTAACATGGTTGAAGGTGTTTCTAATGGATTCACCAAAACTTTGAAGCTTGTCGGTGTTGGTTATCGCGCATCAAAGTCAGGTTCAAAATTGACTTTGGCAGTTGGTTATTCACATCCCGTTGATTTTGAAGAACGTGAAGATTTGACAGTTGAAGTGCCCGACGCATTGACTATTAAAATTTCAGGTATCTCAAAGCAACGTGTTGGAGATTTGGCAGCTGAAATTCGTGCCGTACGTTCACCTGAACCTTATAAAGGTAAAGGTATTCGTTACGAAGGCGAAATTGTTCGTCGTAAGGAAGGTAAGACTGGTAAGTAAAAGAATATTATATTCTTTTACTCACTCAGTGTTATTTTCATCATAAATAGTAAATTTAAAATGGCATAAGCCATAAGAAAAGGAAAGCACAGCTATGATTTCAAAACCAGATAAAAACAAGCTTCGCGTAAAGCGTCATAAGCGCGTCCGCGGTAAGATTTCTGGTACTGCTGCTCGCCCACGTTTGAACGTATTCCGTTCTAATGCAAACATCTACGCGCAATTAATTGATGACGTAGCGGGTGTAACGCTAGCAAGTGCCTCAAGCCATGATACAGAAGTATCAGGCACAAAAACAGAACAAGCAACTAAAGTTGGTGAATTGATCGCTAAACGTGGGAAAACTGCAGGATTAGAAGATGTTATCTTTGATCGTGGTGGTTACTTGTACCATGGTCGTGTTCAAGCATTGGCAGAAGCAGCCCGTGAAAACGGCTTGAAGTTCTAAAGAAAGGAGGAATATAAAAATGGTTGAATTCGTTAACCCTAAGTCACTTGGTGAGTTAGAAGAAAACGTGGTTGCTATTAATCGTGTTACGAAAGTTGTCAAGGGTGGCCGTCGTTTGCGTTTTGCAGCGTTGGTTGTCGTAGGCGATAAGCAAGGACACGTTGGTTTCGGTACTGGTAAAGCACAGGAAGTTCCTGAAGCTATCCGTAAAGCTATTGAAGATGCTAAGCGTAAGTTGATCACTGTTCCTACAGTATCTACAACTATTCCTCACGACGTTCTTGGCGTATGGGGCGGCGGTAAGATTTTGGTCAAACCAGCTGAAGAAGGTTCAGGTGTTGCTGCTGGTGGTGCTGCACGTTCTGTTATGGAATTAGCAGGTATCACAGATGTGACTGCAAAGTCACTTGGATCATCAACACCAGTTAACGTTGTTCGTGCAACTTTTGATGCTTTAACAAGTTTAAAAGATGCAGAACAAGTAGCAGCTTTACGTGGTGTTTCTTTGGAACACTTGGCTGAATAAGGAGCGATAAAATGGCTGATTTGAAAATCACTTTGATTAAGAGTGTGGCTCATCGTTTACCTAAGCAACGCACGATTGTTAAGTCTCTTGGACTTGGCCGTGTATCTAGCTCAGTGGTGAAGCCTAATAACGAAGCTACCCGTGGCGCAATTTTTCATATTGCACATTTGGTAAGTGTTGAAGAAGTAAAGTAATAACAATTAAAATAGGAGGTACCGAAAGATGAACTTGAACGAATTACAACCTGCTGAAGGTTCACGCAAGTTACGTAACCGTGTCGGTCGCGGTACGTCATCAGGAAACGGTAAGACATCTGGACGTGGTCAAAAGGGTCAAAAAGCCCGTGGCAAAGTGCGTTTAGGTTTCGAAGGTGGTCAAATGCCTTTGTACCGTCGTATTCCTAAGCGTGGATTTACAAACATTTCACGCAAGGAATTTGCTGTGGTTAACTTGGAAAAGTTAAATACATTTACAGATGGCACAGAAATCACACCAACACTTTTGATTGAGAATGGTATTGTTAAAAACCAAAAATCAGGGATCAAAATTTTGGCTGTTGGTCAACTTGACAAAAAGCTAATTGTTAAGGCACATAAGTTTTCAAGCGCTGCTAAGGCTGCTATTGAACAAGCCGGTGGATCGACTGAGGTGATTTAATGCTACGCACGTTATTTAATGCAGTACGTGAAAAAGATATTCGTAGAAAGATGGGCTGGACACTTCTAATTTTGTTTATTTACAGAATTGGGACACATATTACTGTGCCAGGTGTCAACCCATCAGCTATGGCGAATATGGCTAACTCAGGATTGATGAATATTTTAAACATCTTTTCTGGTGGTGGCTTGATGAATTATTCATTGTTTGCAATGGGTGTTTCACCATACGTGACGGCACAAATTGTTGTGCAACTTTTGCAATTAGATATCGTGCCTCGCTTTGTTGAATGGAGTAAGCAAGGGGAAGTTGGGCGGCGAAAGTTGAACAACGCCACACGCTGGTTAACACTTGTACTTGCTTTTGTCCAATCTGTTGGTATTACAGCAGGATTCAATTCACTTTCTGCTTATGGTTTAGTTAATCAAACGAATAATGCGATGTCTTTTGTTATAATTGGATCGGTTATGACTATTGGAACTTTTTTTGCCATGTGGCTTGGTGAAATGATTACTGAAAAAGGTCTTGGAAACGGTGTTTCTATGATTATTTTTGCCGGAATTATTGCGCAAGCACCAGAAGGTTTGTATGAAATTTTTCGAGAAAATATATTACAAGCTGGATCAGGTGATTTAACCAATGGTATTGTTTTCATGGTTGTGTTAGTTATAGCAATGATTTTAGTTATTGCAGTTACAACATGGTTTTATGAGGCAACACGTCGGTTACAAATGCAGTATACACGTTCTGCAACCTCATATGGCAGTGAAGCATATTTGCCCCTGAAAGTTAACGTTTCAGGTGTTATTCCAGTAATTTTTGCTTCATCATTTATTAGTACACCGCAAACAATTATGATGGCATTTCAAGAGAAATATGCATCAGCGCAATGGTATCAAGTGTTGCAACAAATTTTTAGTATGACAACATTGCCTGGTGCGATTTTGTATACTGTATTAATTATTGTATTCACTTATTTCTACGCATTTGTGCAAGTTAATCCAGAAAAGCTATCTGAAAATTTGCAAAAACAAGGGGCCTACATTGTTGGTGTTCGTCCTGGTGATGAGACAAAATCGTTTGTTTCACAATTACTGTTAAATTTAAGCTTTGTTGGATCAATTTTCTTAGGCTTTGTTGCATTGGTACCACTTATTGCCTCAAATATTTGGGGTCTAAATGAAAAAATAGGTTTGGGTGGTACTAGTTTGCTTATTGCCATTGGTGTTGCACTAGATTTAATTAGGCAAATTGATGGTTTGATGCAAAAAAGAAATTATATTGGGTTTATTACCAAAAATCAGTTAGCAAATCGGGAGGCAACTAATGGTTAAAAATTTAATTTTGTTGGGTTTGCCCGGTGCCGGTAAAGGCACACAAGCAGACTTTATTGTTAAGGACTACGCAATGGTACACATCTCAACAGGAGATATTTTCCGAGCGAACTTAACTAATAATACAGAATTGGGTGAGAGAGCACGCGAATATATGGATGCTGGAAACCTAGTTCCTGACGAGATTACAAACGCAATGGTTGCTGATCGCTTAAGTCAAGCAGATGTTGAAACAGATGGTTTTATGTTAGATGGCTATCCACGTAATGAGGCTCAAGCTGAATTTTTGGATGACTATTTATCTGAAACTGGGAAATCAATTTTGGCTACGCTTTACTTTAAAGTTTCTGATTCATTATTGCGCGAACGTCTCTTGGGACGTGGGCGCGCAGATGATACACCCGAAGTTATTGACAACCGTTTAGAAGTCAATAAAGCAGCTAATTTGCCTTTAGTAAATTATTACAAAAAAGCAGGTATTTTGCACACAATCGATGGCGGTCGTGAACTGACTGAGGTGTATCATGATGTGAGAAATATTTTAGATACCTTATGAAAGTTTCTAAAATTACATTGAGAAGTACCAGTATTTCTGGTATAATTTGATAGGTTAAGCACTTATCAGCAATGTTGAACATTATTAGCACAGGAGGTTAAGTGCATGGCCAACGATGTCATCGAAATTGAAGGTAAAGTGAAAGAAACTTTACCAAATGCGATGTTCCAAGTAGAATTAGAAAATGGGGCGGTTATTTTAGCGCATGTTTCAGGTAAAATTCGTAAGAATTTTATTCGAATTTTGCCAGGTGATCGTGTCACAGTGGAAATGTCACCGTACGACTTAACAAAAGGTCGTATTACTTATCGTTTCCGTTAAGAAGTGATTTGGAATAATCAGTTAACCGAATAGGAGGAATCGATTATGAAAGTACGCCCATCAGTTAAAAAGATGTGTGATGCTTGCCGTGTTATTAAGCGTAATGGTCGCACAATGATCATATGCTCAGCTAACCCAAAGCATAAGCAACGCGCTGGAAAGTAATTTTTCAGCACACTAAAAATTATTGTAAATAGACATAATTGTCGTTTTCAAAATACTAATTAGGAGGTAAATTGTTATGGCTCGTATAGCAGGTATTGATTTGCCACGTGACAAACGCATTGTCATTGGCTTAACTTACATCTACGGAATCGGTAATAATACTGCACAAAAAGTGTTGGTTGAAGCAGGCGTTTCAGAAGACGTCCGTGTTCGTGATCTCTCAGCAGATCAAGAAGATGCCATCCGTGCAACAGTTGACAAGTTGGACTTACAACTTGAAGGTGACTTGCGTCGTAAAGTATCATTAGATATTAAAGGATTGCAAGAAATCGCTTCATACCGTGGCATTCGTCATCGTAAAGGGTTGCCTGTTCATGGACAAAACACCAAGAACAACGCCCGTACACGTAAAGGCCCAGCTAAATCAATTGCTGGTAGAAAAAAATAATTTAGAATTATTTTTTTCTGTTGTATCCTCATCGATACGACACATGATTATCGCAACCACAGTTGCGTAATGTTGGTTAAGAAATTAACCCGAGAAATTATACAAAAGTATTGAAAAGGAGGCAAACATTATGGCAGGTCGTACAACGCGTAAGCGTCGTGTGAAAAAGAATATTGAAGCTGGTGTGGCTCACATTCATTCAACATTCAACAACACAATCGTCATGATTACTGATGTCCAGGGTAACGCAGTTGCCTGGTCATCAGCTGGTGCGCTTGGCTTCAAAGGAAGCCGTAAGTCAACACCATTCGCTGCTCAAATGGCAGCGGAAGCAGCAGCAAAGAGTGCCATGGAAATGAACATGAGCACTGTTGCGGTAACTGTTAAGGGACCAGGTTCTGGCCGTGAATCAGCTATCCGTGCTTTGGCCGCAGCTGGCTTGGAAGTGACATCAATTAAAGATGTTACTCCAGTTCCCCACAACGGATCACGCCCACCAAAGCGTCGTCGTGTTTAATTGATTTTCATTGCTCTTGCTTTGAAAGAAGGGGTAAGAATTACAGATGATTGAATTTGAAAAGCCAAATATTCATAACATCGAAGAGGGCGCCCGCTATGGCAAGTTTGTCATAGAGCCTCTTGAACGTGGATACGGTACAACGTTAGGTAACTCATTACGTCGTATTTTATTGTCTTCACTTCCAGGCGCAGCTGTTAATACAGTTCAAATCGATGGTGTTGTTCACGAGTTTTCAACCGTGGATGGTGTCGTTGAAGATGTAACACAAATTATCTTGAACTTAAAGAAAGTTGTGTTGGCAATTGATTCAGATGAAGAACGAAGCCTTGAAGTTGATATTCAAGGTCCTGCTGATGTTACTGCTGCAGATTTGCAAGCAGGGGCTGATGTTGAAGTTCTGAACCCTGATCTACATATTGCAACCGTAGCAGCAGGTAAGTCACTTCATATGACAATCACGGCATTTAAAGGTCGTGGTTACTCATCAGCTGACGAAAATAAACAATTGCGTGACGAAATGCCTATTGGTGTTTTAGCAGTTGACTCTATTTACACACCGATTGAGCGTGTGAACTACCATGTGGAAAATACACGTGTGGGTTCGCGTGATGATTATGATAAGCTCACTTTTGATATTTGGACTAATGGTTCAATTAAACCAAGTGATGCATTGAGCCTTGGTTCAAAAATCTTGGCAGAACACTTAAACTTGTTCATGGATATTTCTCCAGTTGCAGCTGAAGCTAATGTTATGGTTGAAGTAGAACCTGTAGCAGTGAGTGCTTCGGATTCTGCACCAATTGAAGATTTGGATTTGTCGGTGCGTTCTTATAATTGTCTCAAACGGGCCGGTATCAACACAATTGTTGAGTTAACGGATCGCACTGAAGCAGACATGATGAAGGTGCGTAATCTCGGTCGGAAATCACTTGACGAAATCCAAGAAAAACTTACTGAAATGAGTTTAGGATTCCGTAAGGAAGATTAACACATGTCTTTAAATTATTAATAAAGGAGGATTCACCAATGCCATATCGTAAATTGGGTCGTACATCTTCACAACGTAAAGCTATGTTGCGTGACTTGACTACTGATCTTTTGATTAATGGTCGTATCACAACTACTGAAGCTCGCGCTAAAGAAGTTCGTAAGACTACTGATAAAATGATTACATTAGGCAAGCGTGGTGACTTGGCCGCTCGTCGCCAAGCCGCTGCCTTTGTTCGTAACGAAGTTGCGGATGTGATTGAAGAAGGCGATAATGTTAAAGTGCAATCAGCTTTACAAAAGCTTTTTGACGACGTTTCACCACGTTTTGCTGAACGTAATGGTGGTTATACACGAATTCTCAAGACTGTCCAACGTCGTGGTGACGCCGCGCAATTGGTCATCTTGGAACTTGTTGATTAATTACTATTAAAAAATTAGCATTTAAAAAGTCCTTGCAAGTTATAACTTGCAAGGACTTTTTTTAATTATGCCGATTTAATAATAATTGGCTGAGTTGATTGAGTTGATTTTGCATAGCTATATTAGGTAGCGCGGTAATTAGTGTAACAAGTGATTCGCTATATTCTGTAAGTAAAGCTTCTAATTTAATCATTGCATTACTGCTAATAATCAAGTCATGTAGTAAAATCATTTCTGAATCGGAAATTTCATCGCGCTTAAGTAGCAAGGATTTGACAGATTCTTGTACCTCACTATCAGCTAGAGCAAATAATATTGGAGCAGTATAAATACCGTTTCTAATGTCTTGGCCAATAGGCTTACCTAATGATAAATTGTCCATAATCGATTCAAAATCTAAGTAGTCATCTAACAACTGAAATGTAATACCAATATTTTCGCCAAGTTTACTAACTGTGTCTAATAATTCGGTGTTGTACGTTTTACTACTAACCAATCCAAAAGTTGCACTAAGTTTAAAAAGTGCCGCTGTTTTGCCTTTTATTTGAGAAAAATAAGTTGGAAAAGTCGTGTCAAGGTTATAACGGTTTTGCTTTTGAACCAATTCGCCAAATAAAATCTCTTGTAAGGCTGTTAAAGCTAGTTTATTTGCAACAGGCTTATCAGCACTGTCTAATAGAGAAAACATGCCCGTTAGCAAATAATCACCAGCATACACAGCAGTGTCTTTACCAAATTGGCTTTGAATACTCTCATGTCCGCGTCTAAGCTTGGATTCGTCAATAACATCATCGTGAATTAAAGTTGCTAGATGTAATAATTCTACACTTGCGCCAAGAGATATTGCGCTTTTATTATAATTTTGGTCTGATAATTGTGAAAAAATGAGTGTAAGTGCTGGGCGAACAAGTTTACCAGCATTTAATTGTGAGCGAATTGCACGATCAATTTCATCAAAGCCAATATGCCAGCTGGCAGACATTTCAGTTAAAATAGCGTGTAATGGTTCAGATAGTTCGGGGAATGTTTCCCAAATTTTAGGTAAGGTAGGTGTTGCCATGTCAAATTCTCTACTTCTCTCATGCATACACAAGTATACGTATATTATGTACAAAATGCGAGAAAATTACTTCTCGCATATTATTATTATAACTTATTTATCTAATTCATCGTACAATGATTTTGCTTTACCATACCAAAGACCACCAAATAGCTTTTGTAGTAGAGGAATCACATAAAAGTCTAGACCAAATCCGCGACCAGAGCCATTCATAACAGCAATGCTCGAGAAAATTAAGAACAAATGAATCACATCAAATCCATTTACTGTCCAAGCGGTAATAGCTAAAATAATTGACACAAGCGCTAAAGGCCAAGTTAATAGACCAATTAAAATACCAGCGCCTGTAATTATTTCAATAAAACTGACTAAATCATGTTGCCAAAATAAACTATTTAAACTACCAAGATTCCCTAATGCCGCTAAAATCCAGAAGAGTCCAAGGAATATACGGAGTGGTGTTGACCATAAAACATTACCAAGACGAGATATGGCACCTCTAAATGGATTACGACCGTTTTCAGTACGGAAGAATTCATCCAGTACATAATGAAAAATTGAATACATTGAACGAATTTGTGAGTAGAAAAATAAGTTAATGCCGTGTTTAGCAATACTTGCAAAAAATCCCGAAAAATTCAAGCCCATTAAACTAGCAACTGTGAAATGAGAACCGATAGAAACGGCAAAACCATGATACTTAACAGCCTCAGAAAATGTTTTTGTTTTGCCAAAACCAAGATCTGCTAAAATGTTGTGTGCTGCTGCACGCGCTGCGCTTTCGGCACCTTCAACGGTTTGAGGAACGGGACCTGTTTTTTCGTCAACATATGATAACGTGTCTCCAGCAACATAAATATCTTGTGCTGACTCATCATTATCAAGCGTAGCACGCATATAATCATCTGCTTCAATACGTCCACCTCGGCCATATTTGAATCCCCAATCAGAAATAAATGATTTAG
The DNA here is from genome assembly GCF_000196855.1 of Leuconostoc gasicomitatum LMG 18811. Lineage (NCBI taxonomy): Bacteria > Bacillati > Bacillota > Bacilli > Lactobacillales > Lactobacillaceae > Leuconostoc > Leuconostoc gasicomitatum. The sequence continues at coordinate 1,738,425 of NC_014319.1, read as the reverse complement.
CTTTAACACCAGCAGTCCAAATTAATGATTTGGTTGGTAAAGTTGAGCCATCTTTGAAGATAACACCATTTTCGTCAACACCTGTTACCCTGGCACTTAATCGAATCTCAACACCGTTATCTTTCATATATTTGAACGCTTTGTCGGCTAAATTACGATCTTTTAGCATGTTCAAAATTGTTGGTGCAGCTTCTAGTAAGACTAGTTTAATTTCTTTTTCATCTAATTTATAGTTTTGTGCAAGTACCTTACGTTGCTCGATAAACTCACCCATTAATTCAGCGCCAGTAAATCCAGATCCAACAACGGCAATTGTTAATAGTTGTTCGCGCTTATTTTGATCAAGCTCAGCGGCACCTTGACCAATAATATTTTCAATGTGGTTGCGAATCTGTAGAGATTCTTCCATTGACCACATTTCAAATCCGTGTTCTTTAACACCGGGGGTACCAAAGTCATTAGATTGTCCACCAACTGCCAAAATTAGCTTTTCATAGCTAATATCGCCATGTGTTGTCTTGATAAATTTGTCTTCTTTATTGATACCATTAACTTCGGCAGTCAATAATTTAACGTTTTTATCTTGGTAAAAGAGATGTTCTAAGTCCTCTTGAACGTGTTTTGGGGCAACACGTTGAGATGCAACTTCGTGTAATTCGGTCATGTATGTGAAGTAAGAATGCTTATCAATTAAAATGATGTTGTATTCTTTGTGTGATTTTAGCTTCTTTGACAAAGTTTTTGCTGCAAACACACCACCAAATCCAGCGCCAACGATGACAATATTTTTTTCTGCCATGACTATTTTCTTCCTTTTGTGAATTATCTCGTATTATTGTGAAATGTCTATTTAATTATAGACTAATTATCGTTATTTTAAAAGGGTTTACGATAAAGTTTCTTTGTGAAATACCTATTGTGGACATTGAGAGTGAAATAAATTAATTATAGTATAAATGGTACAACCTATGATAAAATAAGGACTAATGACTCAAGCAATTAAAATAAACAATTTAAAATATACTTATGATGATAAAGATACTGTGTTTGATGACTTTAATCTAGAAATCAATGCTGGTCAGTGGTTGGCGTTAGTAGGTCATAATGGTTCAGGGAAATCAACTTTGGCTAAATTGATTTTAGGATTAATTGAAGCAGATAATGGCACCATTACGGTTTTTGGCGAGCAATTACGTATTGACACAGTTCACCATGTTCGTGAACAAATTGGTATGGTGTTTCAAAACCCAGATAATCAATTTGTTGGTGCGACTGTCGCTGATGACGTCGCATTTGGTTTAGAAAATAAAGAAATGCCAAGCAGTGACATGCCTAACGTGATTGATGAAGCATTAACAATAGTTGGGATGCAAGATTTTAAAGATCGAGAGCCACACATGCTTTCTGGTGGGCAGAAACAACGAGTAGCATTGGCGAGCGTTTTAGCCTTACAACCAAAAATTATTATTTTGGATGAAGCGACGGCGATGCTTGATCCAGATGGTCGTGCCACAGTCATGGCAACGCTTCAGGGTTTAAAACAGCGGTTTGGATCAGAGTTAACACTGATTACAATTACGCATGACATGAATGAAGCAATGTTAGCAGATAGAGTCGTAGTCATTAATGATGGACAACTTATTTTAGATGGTGCGCCATCAGAAGTGTTTAGTCAATATGATGTCATGCACCACAATGGATTAGAATTACCTTTTGTTGGTGAATTAGCGGTGCGATTAGATCCAAAACCTGATGGTTATTTAGATGAGAGAGAATTAATAAAATGGCTATCAGATTTGAAAAAGTAAATTTCAGTTACGGTGCAGGCACAACATTGGCTCAAAGCATTTTACACGATGTGACACTGGAGATGCCAACGGGGCAAGTAACGGCTATTGTCGGGCAAACAGGTTCTGGTAAATCAACACTAATTCAACATATTAACGGTCTCTTAAAACCAACTAGTGGGCGTGTTACCATAGATAATTTTGAATTAACGCATCATACTAAGGAAAAAGAATTAGTAAAACTACGCAAGAGCGTCGGCATTGCTTTTCAATTTCCTGAAAATCAGTTATTTGCTAATACAGTTTTGGAAGATGTCATGTATGCGCCTGTAAATTTTGGAGCAACAAAGTCAGAGGCTAAATTGGCTGCAGAACATGCTTTGACGCGCACGGGGGTTGTGAGAGAACTGTGGGGGAAATCACCTTTCGAATTGTCAGGTGGTCAGATGCGCCGTGTTGCGATGGCTGGTACGTTGTCTAGTGACCCGAGTGTTGTGGTAATGGATGAGCCAGCTGCTGGCTTAGACCCAAAAGGACAAGGCGAATTATTACAATTAGTTTTAGAACTCAAAAAATTAGGTAAAACGATTGTTATCATCTCACATCAAATGGATCATGTTATTGCAGTAGCAGATCATGTTGTTGTTATGCATGAAGGACGTGTGGTCGCACAGGAGTCCCCACAGATATTGTTTAATCGGGATATTACCTGGTTCAAGACCATGAAATTAGATCTACCCAAAGCAGGTCAGTTAGCAGAAAAACTGCGAGACGAGGGGATTACTTTGTCTAGACGCCCTTTGACTCTAAATGAATTAGCTGATTTGATAAATACGGAGGTTAGTCATGAATAACATTATGATTGGTCGTTTCGTGCCAGGTAATTCATGGATACATCGTCTTGACCCACGCACAAAAATGATTGTAACATTTGTGTATATTATTGTGATGCTCTGGGCTAGTAATTGGCAAACATATGCTTGGACAGCAGCATTTGTTGTGGCGATGGTTAAATTAACAGATCAACCATTCAAACTGTATTGGGATGGTTTAAAACCAATTTTTTGGTTGATATTGTTTACTGTTATTTTACAGCTACTCTTTACACCAGGAACGCCCATATTATTTAGTGTTGGGCCGTTTCAAGTCACAGTACCAGGCATTTTAAATGCCATTTATGTGATGGTGCGTTTTGTGTTGATTATTTTAATGTCCACAATTTTGACCTTGACAACACCACCAACAAGTATTGCTAATGCACTAGAATCACTTCTTAGTCCACTCAAAAAAATTGGCGTCCCAGTTGCAGAATTAGCTTTAATGTTGGCTATTGCTCTTCGTTTTGTACCATTATTAATGGATGAAATGCAAAAAATTATGAATGCACAAAAATCTCGTGGCATGAGTTTTTCAACAGGTGGACCAATTAAACGTGCTAAAGCTATTATTCCGCTTTTGATTCCACTCTTTATAGGGGCACTACAACGGGCTTTAGACTTAGCTAATGCGATGGAGGTGCGTGGCTTTAAAGATGCTGTGCAACGCACTAAATATCGTATTTTGAGTTATCAAAAAATAGATAAGGTGGCATTTGCTGCTCTTATTGGATTTGTAATCATTTTTTTTGTAATTAAAACATGGCTGCACGGATAATTGACAAGGTGATCTGTGCGCTAAATTAGTGGAGGAAAAGTGTGCCAAAAAAATTTGGACACTGCTAAATCATATGCCAAGATATAAGGCGATAGTATCTTATGACGGATCCGATTTTTTTGGATTTCAAGTCCAAACTAAGAACGGTGTCGAACGACAACGGACGGTACAAGGTGAGTTGAACAAGGCAGTCAATCAAATGGCTAAAAATCCAACGCCTGCCATTAAAGTAGTTGGTGCATCACGAACAGACACTGGGGTACATGCTTTTGGACAAGTTGTGCATTTTGATTTACCGTTTGATATTAATGTTATTGGTGTACGTAAAGGACTAAACACATTATTACCAAAAGATATTATCATTCAATCTGTTGATCAAGTAGCAAATGATTTTCACGCACGCTTTAATACGCATGCTAAACGCTATGTGTATCGGGTATCAACTCAGGATTTTACAGATCCATTTAAACGCTTTTATACTGGACATTTTCAGTGGCAACTAGACGTTGAACGTATTAAAATAGCATTACCTGATTTGTTGGGAGAACATGATTTTGCTAGTTTTGCAGCATCTGGCAATCAAACAATTACGACAATACGTACGATTACGCGTGCCGACCTTAAGGTGAATAACGACGAGCAAGAACTAGTTTTTACTTTTGAAGGAAATGCCTTCCTGTATAATCAGATTAGAATTATGGTCGGTGTTTTGTTAGAGATTGGCAACGGCCGACGTGACGTGCACGATATTATCCGTCTAATAGCAGTTAAGGACAGGGAACAGGCACGATTCACTGCACCTGCTAGTGGCCTATATTTAGATGAAATTTATTATGACTAAGTTATCAAAATAAGCTAAGTGCTAGGTTTGAAAATCGTTTTTATTGAAAAATAATCAATACGTCATGCGTTCAATTTAAACGAATAATGTTAGTTTAAATTATTGACAAACTATCTTATTTTCGGTAAGATAGTAAATGGTATTGTTTACCTCACGATAAGCCCCGGAAACTTATTGTCATTGCGTGACAAGGAACGGTCACGCCTGTAAACAACTAATCAAAGGAGCGCAAACATGCGTACAACATTTTTAGCAAAACCAGGTGAAATAGAAAAGAAGTGGTATATTATTGATGCCAAAGACGTCGTTTTGGGACGTTTGTCAACAGTAGTAGCTTCAATTTTACGTGGAAAGAACAAGCCAACGTTTACACCAAACGTTGACATGGGTGACCATGTTATTATTATTAATGCAGGCGAAGTTAAGTTGACTGGTAAAAAAGCCACTGATAAGATTTATTACCATCACTCAAATCACCCAGGTGGTTTGAAGGCTCGCACTGCTGGAAACTATCGTGAATTCAACCCTGAAAAGTTGCTTGAATTGTCAATACACGGTATGTTGCCAAAGAACACTTTGGGTCGTAAGCAAGGCTTGAACTTGCACGTGTTTGCAGGATCAGAACATGGTCATGCAGCACAACAACCTGAAGCACTTGACATCAACACGTTGATTTAAGAAAGGAGAATCTAAATTATGGCTACAGCAGTACAATATGCCGGCACAGGCCGTCGTAAGAACTCAGTTGCTCGTGTGCGTTTGGTTCCAGGTAATGGCCAAATCACAATGAACGGCAAGTCAATCGAAGAATATATTCCTTTCGCTAACTTGCGTGAAGTTGTTTTGCAACCATTTAACACAACTGAAACATTGGGAAATTATGATGTATTAGTTAATGTTATTGGTGGTGGTTATTCTGGTCAAGCTGGTGCAACACGTCACGGTATCGCCCGTGCGTTGTTGACAGTTGATCCTGATTTTCGTGCAGCATTGAAGGCAGCAGGTTTGCTGACTCGTGACTCACGTATGAAGGAACGTAAGAAGCCAGGTTTGAAGAAGGCTCGTAAGGCTTCTCAATTCTCAAAGCGTTAATATTTTATCGCCAAGAAACTGGCCTAAACCCCGTCATGACGGGGTTTTTGTTTCCCTTTAAGTTGCTGTTATTATAATGATTAAAAACGTCTTAATCTCTAAAATGTCTGCTGACATAGAGGTTAAGACGTTTTTTTTGTGGCATCATTTAATTTTATAATCAGATATAGGAATTTGTTTTCTTAAGTTCCGAAGAAATTGGTCGGCAAGTTATCAAGATGAAATAAGCACATTAAGCTAGCAATATCTTTTACTTTACAAGAACAAATGCTGATATAAACAGTGAAAACAAGGTAATGGATACAATCATATTTGTTGTTGAGAATGGCTCTGAAGCCTAGTGGCTAATAAAAACCCAATAACTGGAACAATAATAAACCAACCACTTGTTTGTGTTAATGATTGGCCAACTGAAACGTGTTCATTGAAAAAGGTCAGTAAAATAGTTGCTACGACAACACTACTAGCACCAATAACTTGGCGCATAGTTGTGATGAGTGCCGTGCCATGGCTAACTAAATTTTTTGGTAAAGCATTGTTAGCAGCCGTTACAGATGGCATCATAACAAACGCGTTGCCGCCTTCTAAAAGCATAGCCGCGACTAGTCCATAGAACCACGAAGTTGTTCCGGCAAGGGCGAGTAGGGAATAGCCCATGATCATCATCGACATACCAATATAAACTAACTTTTTCAATCCAATTTGATTTAACAAACGGCCTGCACGCGGATTGAGTTGACTGAGAAAAATTGCCGCTGGCACCATTAATAACCCTGACCACAGTGGGGATAAATAAAAAACACGTTGATAAAAAAGTGGCATCAATACGGTTGCAATGATTAAACCGGAGTAAGATATGCCGGTTAAGATTAAACCAGGCAAAAAGCCTTGATATTTAAAGACGGTTAGATTTAAAAACGGTTGAGATTGTTTTTGCTGACGTACAATAAAAACAAGCAGTAGGAGGATACTTATTATAAGAATAAAACATGATGTTAAATTAAATCCGGTGCTCGGCAGACTAGCAATAGTGTATAAAACACCACCAAAACCAACGAGTGTTATGGCTGATAACCAATCAAAGTTAGACTTGTTAATAGAATGTGTGTTTTTAATTAAGTGTTGGAAAGCAATAATTAAAATTAACAGGGTAAAGAAAAACAAAGCAAACAACGCGCGCCAAGACACCCATTGTAAAATAACACCAGAAATAATAGGCCCCACAGCTAGCGCTGATCCCATCACGAGTCCAACAACACCCATTGTGAGACCACGCTGTCCTTTTGTTGTGTTTTCCATGATGACACTTTGAAATGTTGGAAATAAAGCACCGACGGCCATGCCTTCAAGTAATCTGCCAACAATAATGCCTAAAAAATTTGGTGATAGCATAGCTATGGCAGTACCGATTAAGAAGATGGCGACAATACTATTTAATAGCGGCTTCAAATGTACATTGTCTAGTAGCCAAGGACTTAGTGGCATAACCAGTGTCATTGCCACCATAAAACCTGTCGTGAGCCATTGTACTGTTGTTGCACTCACATTAAAATTTCTCATTAAAATTGGGTAGGCTGTGGTCATTGTGGATTGACTAATTGACATAATAAATGAAATTGATAGCAGCATCAGGGAAAATGGTGTTAATTGGCGTATATTTTTAAACATAATGGCTTCCTTTTTGGTATTGTTTATAATAATTCTAAACTAGTTCATTAGATATTTCAACCTGATAGAGATTTGATAAAACAGAGCAAATAAAAATGATAGTATCTTTAATTTAGAACCATTCTTGATGAAAAACAAAATGTGATGTATTATAGAGTAAGAATAAATATTCGGAGGAATTAAAAATGGTAATCGAACCATCCAAAGCACAAGATGTATGGAAAGATATTGGTGAGCATGTTCAATTCACTGTTTTAAAATTAAAACGAACAAATCAAGTTGCAGTACAAGAAGCAATTCAGGAATTTGCTGATCGTTCTCAAGCTATTATTCGATCTTTGAGAATTCGTGATTCAAAAGTAGCTGGATCAGAATTAAAGGTATCTTTCGGATTCAGCAGCTCTGCTTGGGATTATTTATTTCCTAATCAACCAAAACCGGCTGAATTAGAAACTTATGAATCATTATCAGGACCACAATACAGTATGCCAGCAACTGAGGGGGATATTTTTTTCCATATTCGTGCCAGTAATGAAGCTGTTGTGTATGAGGCGCAGACACAATTTATGCGTTTCTTAAGAGAGGTGACTACAGTTGTCGATGAGACAAAAGGTTTCCGTTATTTTGAAGGACGTGCGATTATTGGATTTATAGATGGGACAGAGGCACCAGCTGTTGAAGACGCAGCACCATATGCGTTAGTTGGTGAAGAAGATAAAGAATTTATTAATGGATCATACGCTTTCGCACAAAAATGGCTTCATAATATGGACGTCTGGCAACATCTTAAAACTGAAGAGCAAGAAAAAGCTGTTGGTCGTGAAAAATTTACTGATATTGAGTTAAAAGATGAGGATAAGCTTCAAAATGCCCATAATGTTGCCTCTAAATTAGAACAGGATGGTGAAGAACAAAAAATTATTCGAATGAACGTACCATTTTCAGAACCAGCATCTGGTAAAACTGGCACTTATTTCATGGGTTATTCACGTCATTGGTCAATTACAAAAGGCATGTTGGAAAATATGCTTGAAAAATCTGATTTTCTGTTAAGCTTTTCCGATATTTTATCTGGTCAACTATTTTTTATTCCTTCTCGTGATACTTTAGCTGACATCGCTGATGGTCATTTCAATGATTAAGTATTACTAGGAAAATTTTCCATTTCAGTGTCATAATATTGACAAATTAAAAAAGCGAAATGTTGACATCAAATCAGCGCTTCGCTTTTTAAAAATAAATTCATTAAACAATATATGTTGTAAATAACTCACGTTCTAATTTTGAAAGTTCGACAGTTAGGAGTGAACCTGTTTCGTCGTACGATTCGGATAAGAAGGTATGATTGGCTGCTAATTTAGCCTGTACAGCACCTTGATCAAGGGGGATGTGTAAGGTAACTACTTCAACATCGTTAAAGATGTGCTTTTTAATTAAATCAATCAAGGCTGTCTGGGAATCTGAATCTAGCGCTGAAATTGTAATAGCGTTTTCTCCTGATAGTTCAGGATAGGTTAGTTCGGTACGATCAGCTTTATTGTAAATTGTAATCATAGGTATATCAGTAATACCGACTTCAGATAGTGTTTTTTCAGTCGTTGCCATCATGTCTTTGTGATGTTCATCAGATACGTCAACAACATGCAATAAAAGATCGGCATTTGCAGCTTCTTGCAAAGTTGACTGGAATGCTGCCACCAGGTTGTGAGGTAATTTTGAAACAAAGCCAACAGTATCGCTCAATAAAAATTGTTTTTTATCTGGCAAAGTGAGTTGTCGAACTGTTGTATTGAGAGTAGCAAATAACATATCTTTTTCGAAAACCTGTTTAGAATCTGCTGTGTTAGATCCGACACCAAATCGTTCAAGTAGACGATTCATTAAAGTAGATTTGCCCGCGTTGGTATAACCGACTAAGGCAACATTTGGCAGGTCATTTTCTTGTCGACGCGCAGACCTAGTGGTATCACCTTTTTTTAAGTCAGATAAGTCCTGACGAATATGAACCATTTGGGCAGTAATACGACGACGAGATTCTTCTAACTTAGTTTCACCGGATCCACGAGAGGTAAAACCACTACCACCGGAACCAGTTTGTTGATCTAAACTGATAGACATACTGGTACGTAAGCGCGGTAATTGATATTGTAGTCGCGCTAGCTGAACTTGTAGTTTGGCTTCTTTTGTTTGTGCCCGTTGTGCGAAAATATCTAAAATTAAGCCTGTTCTATCAAGGACAGTTGCGTTTGTTGCTTTTTCTAAGTTACGAATTTGTGAAGGGGATAACTCATCATTTGCAACAATCATATCAACATCATAACTTTTAACAGCTTCAGCTAGTTCTTCTACTTTTCCTTTACCAAAATATGTGGCAGGATTAGGCCTCTCCAGCTTTTGTGTAAATGTTTCAACTGGGTCTAAGTTATTGGCTGTTGTTAGATTTGCCAATTCTTCTAATTCATAAGTTAAGTTAGTATTGCTTGTGGTTAATCCGGCGAGAAAGACTTGTCGGGCTGTTTCAATATTTGAGTGTTGCTGTGTCATAAAAAAAACCTCCAGTGTATATATGAGACTGGGGGCATTTTGACATGTTGAAGGCAAAATTACAGACCAATCTCAAGATGTACATACAAAAACAGTCAAGATATCTTTGTATGCGGAATCTTAAAATTTAGTCAACAATGTATTGCACTTCCTTTATTTAAGTTAGTATCAGTGTAACAGTTTTTTAATATATTGTCCATTAAAAAACGGTTGAATCATCATTAAAACGAGAGATATTTGCTGAATTTGGCAGTAATTCAATTTGCATGAGGGCACCATTTTTAACAGCGTCGCTGGCAAGGTCATGCCGATTTAATTTCTCTGCAATACCACGAATTGTTGTGCCGTGTGATACGATGAGAACATTGTCGCCATCTTGATGACGATCACGAATATCAGCAAATCCATGAGATACGCGTGTCCACCACTGCTCATCATTTTCTGCAAAATCGAACGGGTCTGCTAATCTAATTGTGTTCATCGTTTCTGCCATGCCATACTCTGTTACAAGGTCTGAGTAAGTGGTAAAATTTTTTGTGGTATATGCACTCATCGTAGTTGCAACAATTTCACTGTCAATGCCTTCAAACGAACCGAAAAATTGCTCTCGAAAGTCAGGCAGTTCATGTGGTTCAACAGGAGAGTTGGATGTATTATTTTTTAAAATGTAGCGAGCAGTGTGGATAGCGCGTGTTAAATCAGAAGAGTATACACCATCAAAATGTATATTAGCTAATCTTGAGCCTGCATCAAGTCCGTGTTGAATACCTTTTGATGTCAGTGGGGCATCTGACCAGCCTTGAAAACGATGCAAAAAATTAAAGTAAGTTTCTCCATGTCGAACAATATAAAGATTAATAGCCATAATTGTGGGTATGTACGTAGTATGTGTAAACTATATGATTGATTGGAGCAGTTATTATTGTGCTTCAAGCATGTTCGTGAATATATTGTTAACACTAGTTAGTACATTATCCTCCTAAAGTTTATTACTTCTATTTTAACATTTAATTGCTATAAATTCTTGGATAAAAAAACCGCCTAAGCGGTTTTTGGATTAATTAAGTTGCGTTGTGGTTTCTGAAGATGCTTCATTTTGTTTATTCTCATCTTCATCAAAAATACCATTGTTATTTCGATCTTGTTTAGGAGTTGGGAGTACTTTCACGGTAAACTGAGAGATATAAGCATTATCATAATCTAACGCAGTTAATCGGAAATTAGCAACCTTCATGGTATCACCAGCTCGAAATTCGGGATCTTCATTTAATACATAGCCAGTCAAAGTGACAGCATCGTTATCTTCTAATTCTTTAACGTTCTGGTTGAAATATCTTTCAAAGTCATAAAGTGTCATTTTACCAGAAACTTTATAATGATGGTCTCCAAGTTTTTCGATATAGTCATCTGATACATCATCAATTTCATCTCGAACTGTACCAAAAAGTTCTTCATAAATATCTTTGTCGGTAATTAAACCACTTGTGCCACCATATTCGTCCACAACAATTGCGATTGGTGAACGCTTGATGATCATTTCATCCATAACGTCATGTAAATCCATATTTTCAGGAACGGCGGGAATGTCACGCATGATTTTAGAAACCGGATCAGTATCTTTAATTCGCGCTTGTCTGACTAAATCATAGTTGAAGACATAACCCAAAACCTTATCCTTATCGTTATCTGCAATGACTGGAAAACGGGAATAACGTTCTTGCAAATACAAATTAAGCGCATCAGCAATGGGTGTTTTGACGTCAATTGCTGTCATAGATGTGCGATCAATCATAATATCAACGGCAACTTTATCATTCATTTCAAAAGCACGTTTCATAAATGTTAAGTCTTCTGCATCTAACTCTCCTGCAGCAGCAGCATTCTTAGATAAGGATAGAATTTCAGTTTGTGAATAAATGTCTTCTTCACCATCAGTACGAAATCCTAACAAATGGGTAATAACGTTTGATAAATGATCTAATGCCCAAATCATTGGGAAAAGTGTGATGTGAAAAAAACGAACAGGGCGAACAATAAAAAGTAAGACTTTAACAGGGGACTCAATAGCGATATTTTTGGGGACCAGATCAGTAAATACAGCATGAACTATTGTAAAAATAATCATGGCAGAAACTGAGGCAACCGCGCGCGCATACTCAGGTGGTAAAGCACCTGAGTTTAGAATAATATTAGCGACGGTTTCTTCACCGACCCAGCCTAATATTAAACTTGTTAATGTAATACCGACTTGTGCAGTCGATAAATATTCAGTTAGATGGGTCACCATGTGAATGGCATTGGCGATATTTCGTGAAGGTTTTTCACGTTTTTCCTGCAAATCCCGTAAAGCACTAAGACGGACTTTCACCAAAGAATATTCTGTTAATGTAAACAAAATAGCGAGTAGTAACACCACAACAATAATGACAAAGTTGAGGAGCATAGACGGACCAGAATCCAAATTCGTAAACCTCTTTTCTAATGTGTAACTATTCGCTATTATACCAGAAAAAAATGAAAAATCTAAGCCATTTATAAAAATTATAAGGTTTAAAAAAAGCGAACAATTTCTGATAACAGTATACGAATAAAAGATAAAATCGAACAAAATTTCGGTTGGGTTCTTAATTAGATTAACCATTGGCCTATTTAAAGTTTGATAGAACACGTTTTAAACAACTTTTATAAATTTTTGATGGTTTATTTAATTTGTGAGTATTGTTGTTTTACTCTGATATAACAGCGTTTGTAACGTTCGTCTATTTAGATTGTGAAAAAAATTGTAGTATTTCTTTTGTATGGACTGAATTTATTGAGTCATATCGAACAATTGTTTGTGAAGACGCATATTGTCCTTGTTATTTTTTTAAAAACAGGTAAACTAACTAGTAACAGATATTTGATTTTATGATGAAAAATAATAAATATTATTAAAGAGGTGCCTTATGGAGAAAGTAATAGTATATACAAAGTACGATTGTGTACAATGCAAAATGACAAAAAAGTTTTTGGAAACACAAGGTATTCCGTTTAAAGAAATCAATATTGAAGAAAATACACAGTATGTTGATACACTAAAAGCGGATGGTTTCCGTCAAACACCAGTTGTGTCAATCGAAGGAATGCCAAAATTTTCTGGTTTCCGCCCAGATGTATTAAAGCAGATTTCAGCTTAAATTGAATGGAATTAACATCGTGAGACAATCAACCGATGTTTTTTTATTTTAGTTAGAAACATAAATTGTAAGATGTTATAGAGGACAAAATTCATGCCATTAAAAGAACTCAACTTGGATCAAGTGACTTATTTTGATTTAAATAATCAAGTCAATATTCCTAAAAATAATCAAATTCAACTCGAAAAGGATCAAGAAGCACTTGATGCCTTTTTAAAAGAGAATGTCTGGCCAAATGTTATTCAGTTTGACTCATTAGCAGATCGTTTTGAGTGGTTGTTTGAAAATAATTTTTTGGAGCGCGCATTTATTGAGAAATATCGTCTTGCGTTTATTGAAAAATTATATACATATTTAGAAAGTCAACATTTTAATTTTAAGTCATTTATGGCAGCATTTAAGTTTTATAATCAATATGCTTTGAAGACTAATGATGGGCAACAGTATGTTGAAACCTATGTAGATCGTGTAGCAATGAATGCTCTATATTATGCCGATGGTCGTGAAGAATTGGCATTGCGTTTGGCTGATGAAATGATTCATCAACGTTATCAACCTGCCACACCGAGTTTTTTGAATGCTGGTCGCGCACGTCGTGGTGAATTAGTGTCGTGCTTTATTATACAAACATCTGATGACATGAATTCAATTGGTCGAACAGTCAACTCAGCATTGCAATTGTCAAAAATGGGTGGCGGTGTTGGTATCAATGTGTCAAATGTTCGAGAGGCTGGGGCGCCAGTCATGGGAATTTCAAATTCTGCTGGTGGTATTGTACCAATTATGAAATTACTGGAAGATTCCTTTACTTTTTCTTCCCAAGTTGGTGCACGACAAGGTGCTGGTGTTGTTTATTTATCAGTGTTTCATCCTGATATCATGGCATTTTTGTCAACAAAAAAAGAAAATGCTGATGAAAAAATACGTGTTAAGACATTATCATTAGGGTTAACAATTCCTGATAAGTTTTATGATTTAGTGCGTAAAAACGACGTCATGTATCTATTTAGTCCAGTTGATGTTGAAAAAGTGTACGGCAAACCATTTAACTATATTGATATTACATCTGAATATGATAATATGGTGAATAACGATAAGATTACTAAATATCATGTTGATGCACGCTTTTTGGAAGAAGAAATATCAAAATTGCAACAAGAATCTGGTTATCCCTATGTCATTAACATTGATGTTGCTAATCGAGCAAATCCAATTGCTGGAAAAATCATTTCATCCAACTTATGTTCAGAGATTTTACAAGTACAAACACCATCTGAATTAGATAATGGACAACAGTATACGCGTTTAGGTTCAGATGTGAGCTGCAACTTGGGATCGATTAACATTGTTAATATGATGGCGACAAATAATTTTGGTGAATCAGTGGATACAATGGTGCGTGCGTTGACATATGTATCAGACACATCAAACTTAGATGTTGTACCATCAATTGCCAAAGGTAACACTGAAAAGCATGCTATTGGCTTAGGTGCTATGGGATTAGCTGCTTATTTTGCTCAAAATAAAATGTACTATGGGGATGAGGAGTCTCTGGACTTCACAACAACATTCTTTATGACATTGAATTATTATTCAATTAAAGCGTCAATGGCGATTGCTAAAGAACGAAACGATACTTTTTTTGAATTTGAAAAATCTACGTATGCTGATGGTTCTTACTTTGATAAGTATCTAGAGGAAGATTGGGCACCGCGTACACAAAAAGTCGCTGCATCGTTTGCTCAACATAATGTCCCAACGAAACATGACTGGGCAGAATTAAAAGCGGATGTCGCAAAATATGGCATGTACAACGCCTATCGTCATGCTATTGCGCCAACAGGTTCTATTTCCTATGTTAATGATACAACAGCAACCTTATTGCCAATTGTAAATAAAATAGAAGAACGTCAAGAGGGTATGATTGGAAAAGTTTATTATCCAGCTCCTGGATTGAATAATGAAACAATGCCATACTACGTCTCAGCGTATGATATAGACATGCGTAAAGTAATTGACATTTACGCGGCTGCTCAGGAACATATTGATCAAGGAATGGCGTTAACTTTGTTTATGCGTTCGACGTTATCCAGCGATTTGTATGAATGGAAAAAAGGTCGAACAGATAAAATGACGACGCGTGATTTAACTATTTTACGTCATTATGCGTTTAATAAAGGGATTAAATCATTGTACTATGTGCGAACGTTTACTGATGATAACCAAGAATCAGGTGTAAATGAATGTGAAAGCTGCTCAATTTAGTTTTAAAAATAAATCGTCTAATTATTTGTGAGATGATTTATTTGTACATACAGCATAGCAGTAACTGAGGGACACTAATTATTTATGACAAAAATCAATGTTTTATATACCTCAACTGAGGGGAATACACAATCTTTTGTGGAAAAATTACAGGTAGTGGCTGAAAAGAATGGTGATATACTTGAAGCACGTATGATTGGTGATGAGACAGAGTACGCCAATGAAACAGAACCCTATGTTGCCGTTGTTCCCACCTATTTAACTGGGGGAACAGGAATTGGTCCAGAAGTGACAGAAATTTTTACGAGCGCCTTAGGAGACTATTTATCATTTGGGCGTAATAATCAGTATTTAAAAGGTATTATTGGATCGGGAAATCGTAATTTCAATGTACAATTTAATTTAACAGCGTTACGGTATGCGGATAAATTTAATGTGCCAATGCTGTTTGCTTTTGAACTGCGGGGTAGCATATTTGATGCAGAGAAAGCCTATAACTTAATCAAACCTTTATTTGGAGAATAAAACCTATGAAACATTTAAAAGATAACTCATATACAGCAATTAATTGGAATACAATTGAAGATGAACTTGATAAGGCAACCTGGGAAAAATTGACACAACAGTTTTGGCTCGACACACGTATTCCAATTTCTAATGATTTGAAAACATGGCGTGGTAATATGTCAGATCAGGAACGTCAAACGATGAATTTGGTCTTTGGTGGACTGACAACTTTGGATACATTGCAATCACAAGATGGCATGGCGCAATTGAAATTAGATGTGGTTAATCAAAAAGAAGAGGCGGTATTGAATAACATTCAATTTATGGAGTCTGTTCATGCTAAATCATATTCATCTATTTTTGAAACTTTGAATGAGAAAACAGAAATTGAAGCTATTTTTGATTGGGCTGATACCAATGAGTTTTTGCAATACAAGGCTAACCGTATTAATGGTATCTATCAAACTGGATCACCATTACAAAAGAAAATAGCCTCAGTATTTTTGGAAACATTTTTGTTTTATTCTGGATTTTATACACCACTATATTTTTTAGGACATAATAAGATGTTGAATGTTGCAGAAATTATTAAATTAATTATACGTGACGAATCTGTTCATGGCACATACATTGGTTATAAATTCCAAATTGGTTTCAACCAACTACCAGCAGAAGAAAAAAGTGAACTACAAAGCTGGATGTATGATTTGCTTTATGAATTATACGAAAATGAAGAGAAATATACACATCAATTATATGATGATTTGGGATGGACAGAACAGGTGTTAACTTTCTTGCGTTACAATGCTAATAAGGCACTAATGAACTTGGGCCAGGAGCCGATGTTTCCAGACGGTGCGGATGATGTTAATCCAGTTGTTATGAATGGTATTTCAACCTCAACAGCTAATCATGATTTTTTCTCTGGTGTGGGAAATGGATACTTGCTTGGTGCAGTTGAAGCCATGGAAGAAGATGATTATAATATTAGCAATAATTGATTATAAAAAACGCTTAATATCATTTAATGATATTAAGCGTTTTTTATATTTCATCATGTTTAAATAATGCAATGTGAGTTTGTAAAAATATTGCTAGTTTAGGATACAGAGAGGCGGAGAGAATAACCCAACTATAGGCAAACAAGACTGCTGCAATGGTGTCACTGAAGAAATGGGCATTAAAGTAAATGCGACTTAGCATGGTCATTAATCCTATTGTAATACTAATCCAATTAATTAGTACCTGTGTGTAGGTGGAATTTATGTTAGGAGTTACGAGAATAGCAATAATAAATATGACAATAAATAAACCAAAGACATGCGTACTTGGAAATGAAGACGAACTGTCAGCCAGTAAGTGTCCTACTGGACGTGAACGGCCAACAATAGCCTTTACTATGGCTATAAATACATCCCCGGATATAATAGTCGCAATGGTCCAAATAGCTGGGATGTGAAGCTTGGCAATAATAAGAACACCAGCTAAAATAAGTATGTAAACAACATCAACCACAGGATTGCCTAGAAAAGTTGCAATAGCCATTACAACATCACCATATCCGGTTTGTATGTTAGTAAACCAGCTGTGGATGCTATTATCAAGCATGGCTGGGAGTATGACATTAAATTTAATCAAAATGGCTAAGACAATAGCAATGATACAACTGATGATTGCTTGTCGGCGTTGTTTGTTTGTAATAGATACGATCATATTGTACGACTCCAAATGTTGATTTTTACCTTACTCTAGTATAATGAAAGATAGTGATATAAACAAGGTTATTGGGGTAGCAAATAAATAATAATCCACTTATTTAGATTACAACTTCAAAAATTGTAATTAGCCATGTTTAATTTATTATCAAAAATATGTCATTGCAGGAATTTTTAAAAAGGGGTTGTCAACCGTGCTGAAATTTGATATGATTATATAGTTGTTTGAGATATGGGAGTGTAGCGAAGTCTGGCTAAACGCGACGGACTGTAACTCCGTTCCTTCGGGTTCGTAGGTTCGAATCCTACCGCTCCCATAGCCGATTTAATAGTTAACGGCTAAAAAGATTAACTATTGCCCCTTCGCCAAGTGGTAAGGCAGTGGTTTTTGGTACCGCTATGCGCTGGTTCGAATCCAGCAGGGGCAATATAATAAATTAAAAAGGGCTGAAAAGCTCTTTTTAATTTATATCATCTACAAGATATAACATAAAAACCGTTATCTTTACTCGATAACGGTTTTTAAATTACTTACTTAATGTTTTCTTAGAGATAACTTCCAAATTATTATCCAAATCGTATACTAAGGGTTGTCCATTAGCAATTTCGAGATTTAAGATGTCGTCATCCGAAATATGCTCAAGATGTTTTGCTAAGGCACGTAATGAATTACCGTGAGCAGCAATAACAACGTTTTTACCAGCTTTCAAATCTTTTGAAATGTCTGATTCCCAGAAGGGTAACACACGTTCCAAAGTAATCTTCAAGTTTTCACCTAAAGGTAATTCACCTTTTGGTACATCAGCATAACGACGATCAAAAGCGGGGTAAGTTGTTCCTTGCACTTCAACAGTTTCTTCATAGCTGTCCAACAATGGTGGTAATACGTCATATGAACGACGCCAGATGTGAACTTGCTCGTCACCCCATTTTTCGGCAGCCTCAGCTTTGTTTTGGCCTTGTAAGGCGCCATAATGACGTTCATTCAAACGCCATGATTTGGTTTCAGGGATGAACAATTGTCCAGCCTCTTCTAATGCAAAGTGCAATGTTGTAATGGCACGTGTTAAAACTGATGTATAAGCCTGATCGAATTGGATACCTTCAGTAGCCAATAATTCGCCAGCTTCTTTAGCTTGAGTAACACCTTTATCTGATAACTTCGTGTCAACCCAACCGTTGAACAAATTTAATGCGTTCCATTCACTTTGACCGTGACGGATTAATACTAACTTAGCCATGTATTCTAAACTCCTTAGTTTGTGTTTAATCTAACAATTATATTATACCACGAAAAGAGGACACAAAAAAACTCGCCTAAGCGAGTTTTCAAAGTATTAGAACTTAATCTTACAACTTTGAGATGTTAGCAGCTTGCAAACCGCGGTCTGATGTTTCAACTTCGAATTCAACAGCTTGACCTTCTTCAAGAGTCTTGAAGCCGTCACCTTGGATAGCTGAGAAGTGTGCAAATACATCTTCTCCGTTTTCACGAGTTACGAAACCGTAACCCTTTTCTCCGTTAAACCACTTTACTGTGCCTTTTTCCATGATGTGTTTCTCCTTTGGTGTGCTCCACCAATAATTTTATTTTGTAACTTAAATAATTGGTACTTGAGCGCCTTCCGAGAAAAACAAATCAAAATCAAAAACTTTTATTACAAGTTCTAGTTTACCATACTGGTGGAAATAAGCAAGCGAAATAATAAAAAATAATAAATATAGATTAGTGATAAGTTGGAGTAGCATACTTATTTTATGTCAGAAAGCCTAATGAGACAGTTGGTTATTGTACTTTTGATTAAACTTTTCAACTTGACAAGATAGTTTATTAACGATAGAATTGTATAGTTGTCAGTATGGATAACCATGCAGCTGTGGCGGAATTGGCAGACGCGCAGGATTAAGGATCCTGTGCCCGTTAAGGGCGTGCGGGTTCGACTCCCGCCAGCTGCATAATCATATTTCATGGCGTTGCATAAGGTTGCAAAAACCTTGATGTAGCGTTTTTTTTGTTCAAAAACGGTGCACTGTATTTCATACCAAATGGGAAACAATCTTTAGGGCAGGAGACATAGTTAGTTAACTAAGATAAGTCAGCGGCATATTCATTATTGTAGCTAATAGAAATTTAGAAAAAAAGAAAAATACAACGGTTCAAAATATATTTAATACTACTATAGATGTCGCATGATTTTTAGTTAGTTGTTACAACATTGAGGCTAATGTAATAAATGACATAAAAATAGCGACCGCCATGTGCTAGATTTGAAATCTAATAAATGACGGTCGTTATAAACTTTATTTTTTTGTGATCCACTTCGATAACGCATATGTTAATTTTCTCCAAGGTTAATGGGAACGCGTCATGTTTTCATTATTCTGTGATTAAGTTTTTGATTTGTTCAAATTTAGGGTCGCTCTTATATTGTGCATATAACGAGCTCAAATTCTTGTTACCAACAGTTTCAGCAAGAGCATCTTGTTCTGCACCAGATACTCGTGTGCCTTGATTTTTATAAGTAATCATATCACCAGAAATTGTGAAGTAACCTTGCTTATAAGCTGTATTATTAATGTTGCTTGGTACATTATTTAGTTTCACAATATTTTTGGCACCATCTAACGCAATTGTGACACCTGAAAAGGTCACATCGGAAATTTTGCCATTATTGACATCGACGTGTGCTGAATCGAAGGCATTATTTGTGACGTTAGACTTGCCTGACAAGATCGTGTTGACGCTTAAGTCACCATAATCAGATACAAATCCTGATGGCAGACCTAAGAGCGCTAGAGCTTGTTTGTCGACACTGGATAATGAATTAACTGCACTTGTATCAGTTGCTGATACTTCTTTTTGAAGGGTGTATATGTTTTGTTCACTAAATTGTTGACCAGAGTAAATTCTGTCTTGTGATTTGTCAGATGAACCGCTAAAAGCAACACCTTTTGGAATGAAGTAAAGCGGTACTGAAATTGAGGCGCCTTCTGTTGGTAATGGGTCAGCGCCTATTGATGCTTTTAACATACCGTCTTCGGCTTTAGCGTTATCGAAATAAACTTTTTCTTTTGGTGTTGTTTGTCCAGAATGTGAACGAGAGAGTAAACCACTTTTGTTAAAAATAAAAGTATCGCCGGTCGGGTTTACCCATGTGCCGATAACGCTTGAGAAATCATGCGCTTGGATTTCTGTTAAGTTCATGCCGGTGTTATTTTTTGTTGCAATTGAAGATGATGATTTAACAGTTTTATTTGACGCGGTATTGTTTGTCGACTGAATCGTATGCTTCGAATTGGCTGTTTGTTGTGCTTTTTTACTGGATTGATTTGTTGCTGGTGTGTGATCGAGTGATGCGTACACACATACACCACCTAAACCTAAAACGATTACACCACAAATTAGCCACGTTAGTTTTTTATTCATAGTTTTTTTCCTTTGTGACATACTTTCAAAAATTTACAGTCGCTTTAATAGTCATTGTCTGTAACTTTTGTTTGTTTTGTCATAGTATGAATACATTGTTAGTGGTAAGTTACAATTTACTACTTGTCACGCAACCCGTCAACAATTGTTTGTGCATTCTCTTGGGAATGTTTTCTAACATTTCTGTCATCGTAAAACTTTGCAATTTCCGTTAATACTTGTTCTTCGAACTCTGCAACATGGTTTGCTTCGAAGAATGGTAAGTAGACTTGCTTTTCTATACCGTTTCTTTCATATGAAAAAACTGTAATAATGCCACTACCGAATATTCCCACACCAATAAGTGCAAGAATAATGCCTACAATTGGTGAGCTTGATAAGATCATAAGACCACCAATTGCAATTAATAATCCTAAAAAGATACGGCCTATTTTAAATTCTTTATTCGATGAAACGTTCGAAACATTTCCCAAAGGTGATGAATCTTTTGTCATTCCTGCTGGAATCATTCCGAATAAAATAGTGTTTTGCATTTTTATCTTTAAAAAGCCATCTGGTGAAACGTACATGTTTCCTTTGATCCAAGGGGTAACAAGACTTACGGCAAAGTCCTTGTTAGTGGAAGTTTGAATTGATTCAACCATTGTAAAATCTCCTAAAAGCTTTTTTCGTGATTCATTATTGCACGTATTCAAGTATGGTCAACAATGTGCCATATTTTTAATTTGTTATATGAGCAAAGTTAATAATATCATAATAACACATTATAATGAAAACCTTAAATAAAAAATGTGTGAAATGTCTCAAAGCCTTGTCAAAATTGAAAATAAAGAAAGGTGGCAGGACATGAAAACTACAACTGAACAAATAGCTGAAAAGTTAAGAATGAAGCGATTGCAACATGGTATGACTGTTGAAAAACTGAGTGAAATTGCGGATGTTTCAGTCGGTACAATTTCAACACTTGAACGAAAAATAAAGGTTAATTTATCAATTACAACCTTGTTGAAATTAATGAATGCTTTGAGCATAGAACCTTATGAACTTTTTGGATCAGCCGATCCAAGTATTGACGAATTACTTGAGGATAATCGTGCACTAGAAGAAAAGCTTCAAAATATTGCAGATATTATTAACTCTAAACCTGAATAAATATGTAAGTGACTGGTGTATTAGGCCAAATCTGCATGTTTGTTTTCTTTGACAAATAATTGTTTTAATAGGGTGTTTATAGCTTAGTTATTATTAATTGATATTTAGAAGGTAAAAATCACTGTTTGAATAGCATCAGCAAATGGTGGATTTAATGAATGAAAACGTTCTATTTTCTAGTTCATGTGTCATCTGTTGTGGTAAAATAAAAACAATGGAGAATAATATGTTACTCTTTAAACGAACTAAAAAAAATAATGAGTCTCAGCTAGATGAAGATGTTGTTTCGCGCACGGTTCTCGATGCCATGCAACAAGAAAATGATCAATTGTTAGATCAATTAGAGACATTAAAATTGGATGTTTCAGAATTAACTGAAAAAAATCAACATTTAACAGAGCAGTTAACACGCAGTAAGTACTATCAATCTATAGTCAAAACCGTTATAGGACTAGGTGTCTTAATTATTAGTTTTGCAGTGTTGTATGTACTTAATGAAGAACCACAATACACGGCGATGTTGCTTTTAATTGAGGCAGCGTTCATTTTTATGATGCTAAGGAGTAGTGATGAGTCATGACTAAAACTCATAAGGCGCAGCGGGTGCCATTCGTAGTCGCTAACTGGAAAATCAACAAGTTGCAAGCAGATGTTGTTGATTTTTTGGCGCAGGTTAATGGTAAAGTGCCAGACAAACAAGTCGTTGAGATAGGAATTGCAGCACAAGATTTGTTTTTGTCAGATATGGTGCGTGCGACGGCAGATTCACCAATTCATGTTGTGGCTGAAAACGTACATTGGGAAGATAGTGGCGCTTATACAGGTGAAACATCACCACGAGCTTTAAAGGATATTGGCGCAAAATATGTATTAATTGGGCACTTCGAACGGCGAAAGTTTTTTAATGAAACAGATTCAACAGTTAATTTGAAGGTGACAGCTGCCTTACGGAACGGTTTACGTCCGATTATTGATGTTGACGAAGATATGAGCACATATGCACAGTTTATGGATGCCGAACCTTCTGTTGCCCAAGTGGCTGCAGCATTAGCTGGCGTTTCCGTAGATCAAATTAGAAATGTCACTATTGCATATGAACCTACCTGGGCAATTGGCTCTGGTGAAGCAGCTAGTGCTGATCAAGCGCAAAAAGCGGCTCATCTTATCCGTCAAACATTGGCTAAACTATATTCACCAGTTATTGCGGAGCAAGTTCGAATTCTGTATGGTGGCTCAGTAACGCCTAATAATGCGCGTGAAATTATGCTGCAAAAGGATATAGATGGTGTTCTTGTTGGAACAGCAGCGTTAGATCCAACACAATTTCTGCAATTAGTTGAAATTGTGCGTGATCCAAACGTACCAGAATTTGATGTCGATCACATTTAAAGAGACAAATTTCTAACTTTAAATCAGACTAGTTTATTAATTGGACTGACTTGCAAAACATTGTTAAAAGCGTATAATTATTGATAGTAATACTGTGAATAAATATGGCATTTTGCGAAATATTGTCCGCAATACCTTTATATTGAAGCAAACGTTGTCTGCGGAAACAGCGGCGATTGCTTTTTTTGTGCCTATGCGGTGATGAAATCCGGGATAAAAGTGATTTTGTAACTAAATTGTAACAAACAAAACGCAGCGAAAAACAAGTGAGGTGATAAATGTGGCAGGACATTTAGTAAAGTACGGTAAGCACCGTACCCGTCGTTCATATGCTAGCATCAAAGAAGTACTTGATGTGCCTAATTTGATTGAGATTCAAA
Organism: Leuconostoc gasicomitatum LMG 18811; assembly: GCF_000196855.1. Classification (NCBI taxonomy): domain Bacteria; kingdom Bacillati; phylum Bacillota; class Bacilli; order Lactobacillales; family Lactobacillaceae; genus Leuconostoc; species Leuconostoc gasicomitatum. Next base: position 1,714,829 of record NC_014319.1, on the reverse strand, counting down.
CGGCATCATATCAATGGTTCTTGGATGATGGTATTAAAGAAATGTTTGGCGACATCATGCCAATTGACGATTTCCAGGGAACATTATCTTTGGAATACGTCGATTATCAATTGATGGAACCAAAATATAATATTGATGAGGCGCGTGAACACGACGCCAACTATTCAGCACCATTACACGTAACTTTGCGTCTGACAAACCATGAGACTGGTGAAATTAAGTCACAAGACGTGTTCTTTGGTGATTTTCCATTGATGACGGAACAAGGAACGTTCATTATTAACGGTGCGGAACGTGTTATCGTTTCACAGTTAGTACGATCTCCTGGAATTTATTACAACCAAGAAAATGATAAAAATGGTCGACCACGTTACGGCACGACTGTTATCCCTAACCGTGGTGCATGGTTAGAATATGAGACAGATGCTAAAGGCATTGCTAACGTTCGCATTGATCGTACACGTAAGTTATTGATGACCGAATTAGTACGTGCGCTTGGATTTGGTTCGGATTCAGATATTCTTGATATTTTTTCTGATCAATACGATGCATTAAACATGACTTTGGAAAAAGATGTTCACAAAGATATGTCTGATTCACGTGTTGAGGAAGCCTTGAAAGATGTTTATGAGCGTTTGCGTCCAGGTGAACCAAAAACTGCTGATTCATCACGTGCTTTATTAGTTGCACGCTTCTTTGATCCAAAACGTTATGATTTAGCCTCGGTTGGTCGTTATAAGATCAACAAAAAATTGTCTTTGAAGACACGCTTATTGAATCACACATTAGCAGAAACATTAGCTGATCCAGATTCTGGTGAAATTATCGCTGAAAAAGGAACAACTGTTGATAAGACAGTTATGTCAAAGTTGATGCCATTTTTGGAACGTGAAGACTTTAAGACCACGACATATACTCCTTCTGGAGATGCCGTACTTGAAGAACCTGTTGTACTTCAAAAAATCAAAATCGAATCACCAGAAGATCCTGAAAAGACTTTGGTATTAATTGGTAATGGTCATATTGATGAGAATGATCGTACTGTGCGTCCTGCAGATATTTTAGCAGGAATGAACTACTTCTTGAATTTGCAAGAAGGTATCGGAAACGTTGATGATATCGATCACTTGGGAAATCGTCGTATCCGTTCAGTTGGTGAGCTATTACAAAATCAATTCCGTATTGGGTTGACACGTATGGAACGTGTTGTACGTGAGCGTATGTCAATTCAAGATGCCAACACAGTAACGCCACAGCAATTGATTAATATTCGACCTGTTGTTGCTGCTGTGAAGGAATTCTTTGGTTCATCACAATTGTCACAATTTATGGATCAAACAAACCCATTAGGAGAAATGAACCATAAGCGTCGTCTATCAGCTCTTGGGCCTGGTGGTTTGACACGTGATCGTGCTGGTGTAGAAGTTCGAGATGTACATTATACGCATTACGGTCGTATTGATCCAATCGAAACACCAGAAGGTCCTAACATTGGGTTAATTAACTCATTAGCCACCTATGGTCGTATTAACAAGTATGGCTTTATCGAAACACCATATCGTCGTGTCGACTGGACAACACATATGGTTACTGACAAAATTGACTATTTGACAGCTGATGAAGAAGATAACTTTATTGTGGCACAAGCAAACTCACCTTTGAATGATGACGGTAGCTTTGTTCATGATACAGTAATGGCCCGCTTTGGTGAAGAAAACATTGAAACACCAATTGATCGTATTGATTATATGGATGTGTCACCTAAACAAGTAGTCTCTGTTGGAACAGCTGCTATTCCTTTTTTGGAAAATGATGATTCTAACCGTGCTTTAATGGGTGCTAACATGCAACGTCAAGCAGTACCACTGCTTGATCCACATGCGCCTCTTGTTGGTACGGGTATTGAATACAAAGCTGCTCACGATTCAGGTGTTGCCATGATTTCACGTGCAGCTGGTATGGTTGAATATGTTGATGGCCGTGAAATTCGTATTCGTCGTGAAGATGGTCAATTGGATCATTATGAATTGATGAAATTCCGTCGTTCAAACGGTGGAAAAAACTATAACCAAAAACCTATTATTCATGAAGGTGAACATGTCGAAGCCGATGAAGTTTTGGCTGATGGTCCTTCAATGGAGCAAGGTGAATTAGCTTTGGGTCAAAACCCATTAATTGCATTCATGACTTGGCAAGGTTATAACTTCGAAGATGCGATTGTTTTGAATGAACGACTGGTTCGTGAAGATGTTTATACATCAATTCATATTGAAGAATATGATTCAGAAGCACGAGATACAAAACTTGGGCCTGAAGAAATGACGCGCGAAATTCCTAATACTGGTGAAGATCAGTTGAAGGATTTGGATGCTGATGGTATTATCCGCGTCGGAGCCGAAGTACATGATGGTGATATTTTGGTTGGTAAAGTCACACCTAAGGGTGTGACAGAATTATCAGCTGAGGAACGTTTGCTTCATGCTATATTTGGTGAAAAAGCACGAGAAGTTCGTGATACATCACTTCGTGTTCCTCACGGTGGTGGTGGTGTCGTTCAAAATGTGCGTATTTATACACCAGAAAATGGGGATGAATTAGCACCTGGCGTTAACATGATGGTGCGTGTTTACATTGCTCAAAAGCGTAAGATTCAAGTTGGTGATAAAATGGCTGGACGTCATGGTAACAAGGGAACTGTTTCCGTTGTTGTCCCTGAAGAAGATATGCCATATATGCCTGATGGTACGCCAATTGACATTCTGTTGTCACCCATGGGTGTGCCTTCACGTATGAATATTGGTCAAGTACTTGAGTTACACCTTGGTTTCGCTGCTAAGAAATTAGGAATTCATGTTGCATCGCCTGTCTTTGATGGGGCAAGTGATGATGAAATCGAAGCTGCCTTACGTGAAGCAGGTTTGCCACAAGATGGTAAGTCAGTTGTTTATGATGGCCGTACCGGTGAAGCCTTTGATAAACGTGTTGGTGTTGGTGTGATGCACTATATGAAGTTAGCCCACATGGTTGATGATAAAATTCACGCACGTTCAATAGGACCTTATTCACTTGTTACACAACAACCTTTGGGTGGTAAAGCACAATTTGGTGGACAACGTTTCGGTGAAATGGAAGTTTGGGCGCTTGAAGCTTACGGCGCTGCATATACTTTGCAAGAAATTTTGACATATAAGTCAGATGATGTTGCTGGTCGTGTGAAAGTCTATGAGTCAATTATTAAGGGTGAACCAATTCCTCGTCCAGGTGTGCCAGAGTCATTCCGTGTTCTTGTGAAAGAATTACAAGCACTTGGATTGGACATGCAGGTCTTGGATGGTGACGGGGACGAAGTTGAATTACGTCAAATGGACGAAGATGATTCAATTCTACCTGTTGATGCGCTTGAAAAGTTAGTGCGTTCAAATCCTGACTTATTGAACAAAGAAGACGATGAAGTAGCGGCAGCATTCTTGAAGGTAACATCGCAAGATACTACGCAATCAAACGACGAAGTTTAACATAAAACATAACGTGTAGATACAAATATTGCACGTTTGTTATCAGATGCTTTTTATAATCATTATAAAAAGTGGTTGATAGCAAGCGTGGGTATTGTATATACACGTTTACGTAATAAATAATGAAAGGTAACAGCAAATAGATGGCAATTGATGTTAATAAGTTCGAAAGCATGCAAATTGGCTTGGCTTCTCCTGATAAGATCCGTTCATGGTCTCATGGTGAAGTAAAGAAGCCAGAAACAATTAATTATCGAACACTTAAGCCAGAGAAAGATGGCTTGTTTGACGAACGCATCTTCGGACCAACAAAAGATTATGAATGCGCCTGTGGTAAATATAAGCGAATCCGATATAAAGGAATTGTTTGTGATCGTTGTGGCGTTGAAGTTACATCATCAAAAGTTCGTCGTGAACGTATGGGTCACATCGAATTAGCTGCACCTGTTACACACATTTGGTACTTCAAGGGTATTCCATCACGTATGGGTCTTGTTTTAGACATGTCACCTCGCTCACTGGAAGAAATTATCTACTTTGCTTCATATGTTGTCATCGAACCTGGTGATGCACCTGTTGAAAAGAAGCAATTAATGACAGAACGTGAATACCGTGAATTGAAGCGAGAATATGGTGCTAGTTTTAAAGCTGGCATGGGTGCTGAAGCAATAAAAGATTTGTTGGCTAGTGTTGATTTAGCTGCTGAAGCAGATCAATTGAAGCGCGAATTGCAAGAAGCAACAGGCCAAAAGCGCGTACGTGCCGTACGACGTCTGGATATTATTGAGGCGTTTTTCCAGTCAAACAATAAGCCTGAGTGGATGGTCATGGATGTTATTCCAGTTATTCCGCCAGACTTACGTCCAATGGTTCAATTAGAAGGTGGCCGTTTTGCCACATCTGATTTGAATGATTTGTATCGTCGTGTGATTAACCGTAACAACCGTTTAAAGCGTTTGCTTGATTTGAATGCGCCAGGCATTATCGTGCAAAACGAAAAGCGTATGCTTCAAGAAGCTGTTGACGCATTGATTGATAATGGTCGTCGTGGCCGACCAGTAGCTGGACCAGGTAACCGACCATTAAAGTCACTTTCTCATATGTTGAAGGGAAAACAAGGTCGTTTCCGTCAGAACTTGTTAGGTAAACGTGTTGATTATTCTGGTCGTTCGGTTATTGATGTTGGGCCTTTCTTGAAGATGAACCAAATGGGCTTGCCACGTCCAATGGCAATTGAATTATTCCGTCCATTCATCATGAAAGAATTAACCACTCGCAATTTAGCTGGCAATGTGAAATCTGCTAAACGTAAAATTGACAAGGCAGATGAAGATGTCATGGATGTTTTGGAAGATGTCATTAAAGAGCATCCAGTTCTTTTGAACCGCGCACCAACATTACATCGTTTGGGAATCCAAGCTTTTGAACCAGTGCTGGTTTCAGGAAAAGCAATGCGTCTGCACCCATTGGTTACAGAAGCATATAATGCTGATTTTGATGGCGATCAAATGGCTATTCACGTACCTTTGTCTGATGAAGCACAAGCTGAAGCACGTTTGTTAATGCTTGCTGCTGGTCATATTTTGGCACCTAAGGACGGGAAACCAATTGTTGCACCTTCGCAAGATATGGTTATTGGAAACTACTACCTGACGGCTGAAGAAGTTGGCCGTGAAGGCGAAGGTATGATATTTTCATCTGTAGAAGAAGCGCAAATTGCTTTTGCAAATAAAGTTGTTCATTATCATACACGTATTGGTATTCAAACATCTTCTTTCCCTGCAGCAAAGCCTTTTACAGATGAACAACGTGCTAAAATCATGGTGACTTCAGTCGGTAAATTAATTTTTAATGAGATTTTACCTGTTGATTTTCCATACATCAATGAACCTTCTGAAGAAAACTTTAAGGGTATCAAAGATACATTCTTTATTGAAGCAGGTGAAGATATTCATGATTATTTGGCAGATACGTCAACTGTGAGTGCCTTTAAAAAGGGCTTCTTGTCAGATGTCATTGCTGAAGTTTATAAGCGTTATAAAGTAACAGAAACATCATTATTGTTGGATCGAATGAAGGATCTGGGATATGCAAAGTCAACAGAATCTGGTTTGACAGTGTCAATGAACGATGTGACTGAATTGCCTGAAAAGCCTGCTATTTTGGCTGATGCTCACCAGCAAGTTGCAACAGTTACAAAGCAATTCCGTCGTGGTTTGATCACAGATGAAGAACGTTACCAACGCGTGACTGAAATATGGACCAAAGCAAAAGATGTTATTCAAGATAAGTTAATCGATTTGTTTGAACCAACAAACCCTATTTTCATGATGCAAGATTCAGGAGCGCGTGGTAACATTTCGAACTTCGTGCAATTAGCTGGTATGCGTGGATTGATGGCTGGCCCTGGTGGTAAGATTATTGAATTGCCAGTTACTGCTAATTTCCGTGAAGGTTTGACAGTGATGGAAATGTTTATTTCTACTCACGGCGCGCGTAAAGGAATGTCTGATACGGCGTTGAAGACAGCTAACTCTGGTTATTTGACACGTCGACTTGTCGATGTTGCACAAGACGTTATTGTTCGTGAATGGAATAACAATGCTGATCGTGGTGTTGCTGTTAAGGCAATTATGGATGGTAACTCAGTTGTTGAACCACTGTATGATCGTATTTTGGGTCGTTATGCTATGAAATCTGTCTTTAATCCAGAAAATGGTGACAGAATTGTTTCACGTAACGAAATGATTGATGAAGATGTTGCAAAAGCTATCGTTGCTGCAGGTGTTGAAGAAGTAACAATTCGTTCGGTCTTTACCTCAACCACAGAACATGGTGTTTCAGTACTTGATTATGGTCGCAACTTAGCTACAGGTGAAGAAGTTGAAGTCGGAGAAGCAGTTGGTACTGTCGCAGCACAATCAATTGGTGAGCCGGGTACGCAATTGACAATGCGTAACTTCCATACGGGTGGTGTTGCCGGTGGTAACGATATTACACAAGGTTTGCCTCGTGTGCAAGAAATTGTTGAAGCACGTATCCCTAAGGGACGCGCTGAAATTTCGGAAGTTACTGGTACAATTGTTTCCATTGAAGAAAATCCAGCTGAACGTACAAAAGCTGTGACGATCGAAGGTGAAACAGATACACGTACGTATACTTTGCCATTAGCAGCGCGTATGCGCTTTGCTGAAGGTGATGATATTAAACGTGGTGCTGCAATTAATGAAGGACCAGTTGATCCTAAAGAATTGTTAGCAGTTACAGATACATTGACAACAGAGTCGTATATGCTGACGGAAATCCAAAAAGTTTATCGTTTGCAAGGTATTGAAGTTTCTGACAAACATATCGAAGTAATGATTCGTCAAATGTTACGTAAGATTCGTGTTATGGATCCAGGTGAAACAAATCTTTTGCCAGGTATGTTGATGGATATTGCTGATTTCAAACGTGCTAATGAACCAGCATTGTTCGAAGGTCTTGTTCCAGCAACTGCGCGTCCAGTGCTACTTGGTATCACGAAAGCTGCTTTGGAGACAAACTCATTCTTATCTGCAGCATCATTCCAAGAGACGACTCGTGTCTTGACAGATGCAGCTATTCGCGGTAAAAATGATCCGTTGGTTGGTTTGAAAGAAAACGTTATTATTGGTAAAATTATTCCTGCCGGAACTGGTATGGCTGAATATCGTAAAATTAAGAGCAAAGTGGTTGGTAATGTTATTGCACAACCTGAAGCCGATAAAGAAACAACACCAGATATTCCTAAATTAGATGATGTTGCTAAAACATTTGAAGCGTAATTTTTAATATATTTCAATAATTTTAAAAAGGCTGTTCATAAAATAGTGTCTGCCGTGCATTGGATTAAAAATCTAATGCATGACAGTCGCTATTTTTTTGGTTAGATTGTGTATGTTATAACAAAAAATAATTAATAGTATAAAAATTTGACGAAAATGATGTGAAGATTCCAATTAGGCCAAAAAAGCAACCAATTAGGCCAAATGTATAGGCATACCTGGTTTTTTCATTTACACTAAAATAGTTCTGCAGAACACACACGAAACTTATACGTGCATGTTAAATCTCGCGTATAATAAAGATATGAAAAATTTACAATATGAACAAATGAATGGATTATCGTTAGCATATATCGGTGATGCAATTTACGAACTTGAAGTGCGCCAGCACTTGCTCTCGCTAGGTTTAACAAAAGTTAATGACTTGCAAAAACACAGTAAACATTATGTTTCAGCTAAATCACATGCAGCGTTGTTTGCATGCATGATGACAGATAGTCTATTAACAGATGACGAATTGATTTATTTCAAACGTGGCCGAAACGCAAAATCACACACAAAAGCGAAAAATACCGATGTGGTGACATATCGTATATCAACTGGTATTGAGGCATTATTTGGATTTTTGCATTTATCAGGGCAATCTGAGCGCATTAGTGAATTAATGACATGGGTTTTTGAACAAGTAGAATCAGGGAGAACGAGCAAATGAAACAAGAACAAATACCAGATCAAACAGAGTTTGTATATGGCCATTATGCCAGTGTTGAAGCTTTAAAAGGGACACAAGAAATTAATAAAGTATGGCTTCAAACAGGTTTACAGGACAAAATACGTAATGAAGTAACCCAACTAGCTAAGAAAAAAGGATTAGTAATTCAACAAGCACCAAAATCAAAACTAGACGAATTAACGGATGGTGGGAATCATCAAGGTGTTGTTTTGAGTGTTGCAGCATTTAACTATGCAACCATTGATGATTTATTTGAAAATGCTAAAAAACACGAAGCAGAACCTTTTTTCTTGATTTTAGATGGTATTGAGGATCCACATAATTTGGGATCGATTTTAAGAACTGCTGATGCTGCTGGTGTACATGGTATTATCATTCCAAAGCGACGTGCAGTACAGTTAACCGCAACAGTGGCTAAAATTTCAACTGGTGCAATTGAGCATGTGCCAGTGGCTCGTGTCACAAACCTAGTTAATACAGTTAGTGAATTAAAAGATCGCGGTATTTGGGTGTTTGGGACCGACATGGCTGGTGAGGATTATCGACGTTGGGATGCGAAAGGGGCAACTGCTTTGATTATCGGAAATGAAGGTAAAGGTATTTCACCATTACTCAAGAAGAAGGTAGATAGCATGTTAACTATTCCAATGACTGGGCATGTTCAAAGTTTAAATGCCAGTGTGGCTGCAAGTTTGTTAATGTATCAAGGATTTAGCTCTCGTAATCCATTATAAAAAGTGTGCGAAGCTTTTTATTTGTAATATTTTACAGGTAAAATGACTTTGAGCACTAATATAGTGGGAGAAGGCAATTGAGGAAAGATAGATTGGTAGCAGCTGTTCGTGCTGCGCAAAACGGACATGAGTTGGCATATAATGTATTAATTAAACATTTACGTGGTGCAATGTACGATGTGCATCGTCGAAAAATTAGCAGTCGTATCACAGCAGATGATTGGTATTCAGATGGTCTAGAGATACTGATAAAATGTGTTAATAAGTTTGACACAATCAAGCCACGTGCTAAATTTTCAACTTACTTTATTACAGCGTTATCAAACCATGCAACAGATTTAGTGAGATCATATTATACAGCAAAATCAGATTTTGAAAAAACAATTATTTCGGAAAATAGTGATGATTCAGGAAATCTGTTTAATTTGGGAACAGATACATATAATCCAGAACAACTATGTGTATTACGTGATATGTTAAGTAATACAGAAATTGCTAAAACGCCTGAATTTAAACAAACAGTCCGACAACTTTTGGGTGTTGATAACGAAAATTTAGAATTTACCACACGTCGTTTTGAACAAATGCAATATCGCTTTAAAAAAGCCATGCACATGGCAATTTCTAAATCATCTTAAAATAATTGAGACACAAGTTGTGTTTCGGTCATCTCCCTGTGATATAATATACATGGTATAAAACCATAAACCAAAGGAGAATTAGACATATGTCTTTAATTACTGATATTATCGCACGCGAAGTCCTTGACTCACGTGGAAACCCTACACTTGAAGCTGAAGTTATCACAGAATTAGGCGGCTTTGGTCGTGGAATGGTACCTTCTGGTGCTTCAACTGGTGAACACGAAGCTGTTGAATTGCGTGATGGCGACAAGTCACGTTTTGGCGGTAAGGGTACAACAAAGGCTGTTGCCAATGTTAACGATGCTATCGCTAAAGCTTTGGTTGGTAAGTTTGATGTCACTGACCAACGTGCAATCGATCAAGCTATGATCGAGCTCGACGGTACAGAAAATAAGGGTAAGTTAGGCGCAAATGCTATTTTGGCTGTTTCAATTGCTGCAGCCCGTGCTGCTGCTGATGAATTAGGCGTACCATTGTTCTCATACTTGGGTGGTGTAAACTCATACGTATTACCAACACCTATGATGAATGTTATCAATGGTGGCGCTCATTCAGCTAACAAGGTTGATTTCCAAGAATTTATGATCATGCCCGTAGGTGCCCCTACGGTTAAGGAAGCAATTCGTTACGGTTCAGAAACTTTCCATGCTTTGAAGAAATTATTAGAAGCAGATGGTAAGGCAACTTCAGTTGGTGATGAAGGTGGATTTGCACCTGATTTCGCTGATAACGAAGAACCTTTAAAGTACTTGATTCGCGCAATTGAAGCTGCTGGTTATAAGCCAGGTCAAGATATTGCTATCGCTGTCGATGTTGCCTCATCAGAATTGTACGATGCAGAAACAAAGACATACAAGTTGCGTTGGTCAACTGGTGATGAATTCACAACACCAGAATTTATCAAGTATCTTGAAGACTTGGCAGATCGTTACCCAATCATTTCAATCGAAGATCCTATCGATGAAAACGAATGGGAAGACTGGGCTACAATTACTGCAGAATTAGGTAAAAAAGTGCAATTAGTTGGTGATGACTTCTTCGTTACTAACACACAATACCTTGAAAAGGGTATCAACATGGGCGCTGCTAATTCAATCTTGATCAAGGTTAACCAAATTGGTACTTTGACAGAAACTTTTGAAGCTATCGAAATGGCTAAAGAAGCTGGTTACACAGCTATTGTTTCTCATCGTTCAGGTGAAACAGAAGATACAACAATTTCTGACTTGGTTGTTGCTACAAACGCAGGTCAAATTAAGACTGGTTCATTGTCACGTACTGATCGTATTGCTAAGTACAACCAATTAATCCGTATTGAAGAATTGTTGGACACAACTGCTAAGTATAAGGGTATTCATTCATTCTATAACTTATCAGCTGCCGCTCGTGAAACTATTCAAAACAAGTAATTTAATTAATGACAAAAATCATGCCATTTTGGGATGATTTTTTAGTACATAAAATATTGGAAGGCCTGTTGTATGCGTAATAAAAAAATGTGGTTAAGTGTGGGAACAACTTTAGGTCTGGCAGCAATGGCTCATGTGATATATTGGCATGTAGGAAATACTGAGAGAAAGACGGATCCAATGAAAAGGATATTGACATGGTTACAAAAAAGATAGTTCGTTGTCAATGGGTTGCCAAATATGAAGTTACTAACGACATGACAAAATATCATGATCAGGAATGGGGACGGCCATTGCGGGACGATGATCGATCACTATTTGAGTTATTAACGTTGGAAGTTTTTCAAGCAGGATTGAGTTGGGAAATCTCATTAAGAAAAAGGCCAGGGATGAAATTGGCTTTTCATGATTTTGACGTGCTACAAGTGAGCCAAATGACAGAAAAAGAGGCTCTAGATTTAAAAACCAATCCAAATATTATTAGAAATGGTTTAAAAATTCTGGCAACAATTAATAATGCACGTGCCATAAAACGCGTGCAAGATGAATTTGATAGTTTTTCTAATTACATATGGCAGTTTACTAACAATAAAATAATAGATAACCAAGTTATAGCCAATCAAGACGTGCCGGCACAAAATGCCTTATCTCAAACTGTTGCGAAGGATATGAAGAAAAGAGGGTTTAAATTTTTGGGACCGGTAACTATTTATTCCTATTTACAAGGGATAGGTATTATTAATGATCACGAAAAAACTTGTTCTTTTAAGTATCACGATTAAATTAAAATATATTATAAAATTAATTATTTACCGGATTTATAAGTTCGCAGCGTCATATATATGATAAACTTAGTGTAACGTATACGTTAGAGGTAGGGGTGAATATGGCGAAATTAGAGGGCATCGTATTACTGAATTCCAGCACAGCTGCATTACAAATTATTGATACTAAGACTGGTAACAAAATTGAAAATGTTAACCGGGAATTTAGTGAAAGTGATATTAACACATCGACGTTTTCAGTCGAAATCATGCGACGCATATTAGATCAAGTGCAACGTTTTCGACAATTATTACGTGACTATGGTGTCCGTGATATACGGTTATTTGGTAGTGAAGCATTGTCACAAGTTAAAAATGCAGTATATTTTGCAGACCAAATTGAAAGTATAACTGGTCTTAGCATTAATTGGTTAAACGGCAATCAAGAAAGTTATTATCGACAACTTGCTGTCCGCCATGCACAGGGTATTCAGCATACAGCGTTAATTGAAAAAAATGCCTTTGTACTTGGCATGAGTTCAGGTCGCATTGATTTGGGATATTTTGAGAAAAATCGTTTTGAATTTTCTCAACACTCATCCGTAGGACCAGTCAAACTAGCACAATCAATTAATGCTATGTCAGTTGAAGTTGCACAGGAAAAATCTTTGGCGGGTGAGTTTATTAGTAGTAAATTAGCCGATTTTTGGCATATGTTACCACCATTTAAACATACTGAAACTTTAATCTTACTGGGTGCCGACTCAGCGCAGAATATATTTTTACCAGAAAACCATCACTGGATTGTTGTGTCAAAAGATCAGTTACAAAATGTCATTGATGATTTAGCAACTATGAATGATCAGGCAATTATTGAGAAGTACGCTGTTAATTTAAATGACGTACCCTTTGCATTGATAGAAATGTTATTATTAATGAATGTTATGGTCGCAGTGGGTGTCAATACCTTACAAATTAGCGATTTAACGGTATTAGATGGCTTGTCAGTCACTGATAATCATGCTGAAGATGACATCATTACCGCTGCACGTGGTATTGCTGATCGCTATATGGTTGAAGAAAAACATCGTGAAATTGTGTTGGTTTATGCTAGGCAGTTATTTGATCGCTTGAAAAAAATTCATCATTTGAATAAACGTGATCGATTGTTATTGGGGGTTGCCGCTTTAGTACATGATGTTGGTGGCTTTATTAATTCTCAGAAACACTATCAGTATTCAGAAGAAATTCTTGAGGGAATTGATTTTCATGGTCTATCTACCTCTGAACAACGTATGATTGCAGCTATAGCCAGATATCACAGCGCCGAGACACCTGATAATGCCTTACGTACCGTGCAAGATTTTTCACCACAACAACGATTGCGTATTGCAAAGTTAGCATCCTTATTACGGTTAGCCGATGCTTTGGATGACAGTCGCTTGCAAAAAATTAGTAAATTAGCAGTATCAATATCTGATGATAATATTACAATTATAGGACAGACAATTGCTGATTTACAACTTGAAATTTATGTATTTGCTCAGAAAGCAAAATTTTTTGAAACAGTATTTGGATTGCCCATCGTGTTGAAGCGACAAAGGAGAAGAGGCTAATGGTTGATTTTAAACGTACAAAATATTATGTCAATCGTGAAATCAGTTGGTTAGCATTTAATGATCGGGTGTTAGAAGAAGCGCGCGATGTTCAAAATCCATTATTTGAGCGTGCCAATTTTTTGGCAATCACGCAAAAAAATATGGACGAATGGTTTATGGTGCGTGTTGCTAGCTTGCAGCAGCAGGTCATGATTGGACATGATCGAGTAGACGCAGCCGGTTTGACACCAACAAAGCAATTAGATGAAATTTCAAAGGTTGCCGGAGGACAAATTAAAAAACAATATCAAGTGTTAACTCGCAGTTTATTACCTGCGTTAAGGCGTGAAGGCTTTGAATTATTACATTCTGACGATTTGACTGCCAATCAAATACAATTTCTGAAACGCTTTTTTGATCAAGAATTATTACCAGTTTTAACACCAATGGCGATTGACACGACACGACCATTTCCTTTTTTAGCAAACGATACATTAAATATAGGTGTGCGTCTTAAAAAATCAGAGGATAAGTTAGAAAAGTATATTGCTGTATTGCAAGTGCCTGAAACTTCGGGTCGTGTCATAGCATTACCAGAGAAAAATCAGTATATTTTAATTGAAGATATTGTTCAACTATTTTTGCCTTCTTTATTTCCAGGCTATGTCATCAGAGAATCAACGGTATTTCATGTTATTCGAGATATGGAATTAGATATAGCAGATGATGAAGATACACCAAATATTCTTCAAGATGTACAATCTAAATTGCAAGAACGAGAACGAGGCCGCGTTATTCGGGTAATTTTTTCGCGAACAACGAGTTCATCATTACGGATAAAGTTAATCAAGTTACTGCATGTAGATGAGTCTCGTGCATATATGGTTAATGGGCCAATTGATTTAACATTTTTGAATGTGTGGTTGAAATTTATTCAGGCACCAGATCTAAAGTTTCCACCATTTAAGGGTTATAATAATCCAAATTTGGCACCGGATAAATTATTTAATAGCATTAAACATCAAGACTATTTATTACACCATCCTTATGATTCCTTTAAACCTGTGATAGAATTTATTCAAACTGCTGCAAAAGATGATCAGGTACTCGCCATTAAAATGACATTGTACCGTGTATCAGGCAAGTCTCCTATTGTTAAAGCGTTAGGTGAAGCTGCACAACATGGCAAACAAGTTACAGTTTTAGTTGAAATTAAGGCTCGCTTTGATGAAGAAAATAATGTGCATTGGGCACGAGAACTAGAGCGACAAGGTGTACACGTTGTTTATGGGTTGCGAGGATTAAAAACGCATGCAAAAGTTGTATTAGTTGTGCGGCGAGAAGATGATACAATTCGACGATATGTCCATTTGGGAACTGGTAATTATAATGATGTGACAGCTAATTTTTATACGGATTTAGGACTATTAACCAGTGACTCAGAATTAGGCGCAGATGTTGCATCGATCTTTAATATTTTAACTGGCTACTCAGACCCAGGTTATTTCCATCAATTACATATGTCACCAGATGGTATTCGTGAATTTATTTATGAACAAATTGATAATGAAATTGCGAATGCAAAGGCAGGTAAAGTTGCTGGAATTAAAATGAAGTTTAACTCACTATCAGACGAACGTATGATAAGACATTTGTATCAAGCTAGTCAAGCAGGGGTTAAGGTGTCATTAATTATTCGAGGAATTACTATGTTGAAGGTGGGAATACCAGAAGTTAGTGAAACAATAGAAGTACATTCGATTGTTGGCCGATTTTTGGAACATAGTCGTATTTATAGCTTTGAAAATGACGGTAATCCTAAAGTTTACTTGTCATCAGCTGACCTAATGACTCGTAATTTGGATCGACGCGTTGAACTACTTTTCCCACTCAAAAATGATCGTTTACGTGATAAGGTGCTATCTATCTTTCAAATTATGTGGCATGATAATGTTAAAACACGTGTGTTACAAGCAAATGGTAGTTTTGAAAAGAAAGATCGTCGCGGTGTGATGGCCCTTGATGCACAAGAAATGTTTACACAAGATACTTTAGTACAACAAAACAATCAAATGAAACAAGAACAACTAACGGCAACAAAGCAAAGGTTTGAACCGTTGAATAATCCGTTTATTAGTGAAGAGTATGGAGGTGAAGAATGACAGTCATTGCAGTGATAGATTTGGGATCTAATTCAGTACGGATGACAGTTAGTCGTTATCATCATGATGGTTCTTATGAGGTTTTAGCAAGATTTCAAGAAATGGTCCGTTTATCGACTGGAATGGGCCCAGATAAGGTACTGCAACCCGAAGCAGTTGCACGTACTTTGACGGCTTTGAATAAATTCAAGCAAGCTTTAAAAGTGTATGATAATGATAAAGTAGAGATACATGCCGTTGCGACAGCTGCGGTGCGACAAGCAAGTAATCAAGCTGAATTTTTGATTGCATTTAAGAAAGAAATGGGTTTTGAACTAAATGTGTTAACCGGTGAAGAAGAGGCACATTTTGACTTTGTTGGTGTTATCAATACCTTTCCGATTAACGATGCGTTGATTTTAGATACGGGAGGTGCATCATCAGAGTTAATTCTGGTTCGTAACAAGCAGGCGGTGCATGCTGTCAGTTTACCAGTTGGCGCGGTTAACATCTCAGAAAGTTATTTGGAAAAAGATCATATATCAGCTGGGGCATTGTTTTCAGCAATAGTGGCTTTAAGACAACTATTTGGCGACATATCATGGCTTCGTGAATCAATTAATATGCCTCTGATTGCACTTGGCGGTAGTAACCGTACATTAGCAAAAATCAGTCGCAAAAAAGAAAAAATTCAAGGAATGGCAGTTCACGGCTATCATTTAAATGTTGGTGAAGTGGCTTTAATTTATCAAAATATCTTAAAAAAAGATCTTGAAGAACGCAAAAAAATACCTGGTCTTGCGAAGGAACGCGGTGATATTATTGTTGGTGGGTTGTTACCATTAGTTGAGTTGCTTCTGTTTACTGAGGGTCAGCAAGTTATTTTTTCACAAAGTGGGTTACGTGAAGGGATCCTCTTTGAACAAATTGCAGCCAATACAGGGCATAATGTTGTGTCACCAGAACCAGCGGCCATGACTATCGATACAGAAGACCTGTAATTTTTACTTACCTTTTCCATGATTTATTCAATTTATGCTATACGTAAAAAGCCGTTAAACCTTTTAAAATAAAGGTTTAACGGCTTTTTGTTAAATAATGATCCACCCGGGAGTCGAACCCGGATCTCAAGAACCGGAATCTTGTGTGCGATCCATTACACTAGCAGATCATAACTATTCAATTATAGCCTATTTAACTGGAAATTCAAAGAAAGTTTCTTCACCAATTTCAAATGTTACTTGTCCAGCAAGTAAATCATTTAATGTTACTTGAAATTCAGGAATATTATCCGTTGATACAGGCACAATAATATGGACAACTGTATCGTATTGGGTGTTCATAACTTGGTAATCGTGGCTAGTTAGCCAGTAAGTGAGCATATCTGCATTTTTGTAATTTACTGTAATAGTTAGTTTTAAACGAGTCAACCGTGAAACTAATCCAGCAGCCTTAATACCATCCGCTACTGTTCCGGCATAAGCGCGTATTAAACCACCAGCGCCTAATTTAACACCGCCAAAGTAGCGTGTCACGACTGCAACGACATCATGCAATTCATTTTTTTGTAGAACTTCTAGGATAGGAATCCCAGCTGTACCACTAGGTTCACCGTTGTCCGAGTAACGCTTAATTTGATTATTATCACCAAGTGTGTAGGCGAAGACGTTGTGGCTTGCCTTGTCATGAGTTTTAGATATTTGATCAATAAATAAGCGTGCATGCTCTTCTGAAGTAATACGAGCAACGTTTAAAATAAACCGTGATTTTTTAATGTTTTGTTCCCAAATAAAATTATTTGGGGCGATTGTGATATAGTTAGTCATAAATCGTATTATACAGTATGAAATCATATTTTGGTCGACAAGTTGTTCACGCAAAAGTAAATAAAGTACCAGAAAACATTGTTTCTTCAGCTGCATTTATTGGCAATATTTGTCAACGATGTGGTCAAAATGTGCATGGTAAATTACCAAAAAATCATTTTTATTGTCGTGCCTGTTTAGCATTAGGACGGGTTAGTACACTTGATGTACTTCTTTCACTTCCTGAGCCCAATAACTTTGATGGTAACGATATTTTATCTTGGACTGGACAATTAACACAGCAACAAAAAGTAGTTAGCGATGAACTACTTGAGACATTATCACGGCAACGTGAACATCTTGTTTGGGCCGTGACGGGTGCAGGTAAAACTGAGATGTTATTTCCAGTTATTCACCAAGCCTTGACACAAAAATATCGTATCGCTATTGTTTCACCGCGAGTTGATGTTATCCTTGAGTTGGCACCACGATTACAGCAGGCTTTTTCAGAAACTGATAAAGTCGTTTTACATGGCGAACAAACTGAAGCGTATCGCTATACACCACTTGTTTTAGCCACAACACATCAAATGTTACGGTTTAAATCGGCATTTGATTTGTTAATTGTTGATGAAGTTGATAGTTTTCCGTACGCTGGGGATCAAATGTTAGCACATGCGGTAAAAAATGCTCGAAAAATAAATAGTGCAGTAATTTATCTTAGTGCAACACCGACAAAAGCATTGCAACAACAAGTGAAACGGCAGTTATTAACAACCTCTTATTTACCGTTACGGTTTCATCAACATTTATTGCCAGTTTTAAAAACAACAATTGTCGGCCCTTGGCGAAAAAAATTACCAGTCATTTTTTTGCGACAGATTAAACAATTTAGTCAAACAAAGAGAAGATTTTTAATCTTTGTGCCACAAGTTTCAGATCTAGTGGGTGTGTATCAAAATATAAAAAATAATTTTCCAGATATGCTTGGAGATCATGTGTTTGCTGGTGATCCGAAAAGACAAGAAAAGGTTCAAAATATGAGAGACCAAACAATTCAATATCTTGTGACTACGACCATTTTAGAACGTGGTGTGACGTTTCCTGGCATAGATGTTTTGATTTTAGGTGCTGATGAAAAAATATTTAGTGAAAATGCTTTAGTTCAAATCGCTGGTCGTGTTGGTCGCAATAAAGATCGCCCAACTGGTTTAGTGAAAGCCTATGTCCAACATACAAATTTTAAAGTAATAGCTGCACAGCGCCAAATTAGACAAATGAATAAACGCGGGCAACAGTTAGGAGGACGAGTATGAGTTGTCATTTATGTCAAAATAATAGCCATAACAAATTATCATTATTAGAAACATTTAATGTCATAAAAAAAGCAAAAAAAAAATTATGTCTAACATGTGAATTAGCGTTTAGCGTCATTATAGTGGGATGTTTAGGATGTGGTAGACAACAAACAAATAGTCAATTATGTCATGATTGCTATCTTTGGCAACAAAAAGGAAAAAAGTTATTAAATCATACAGCTTTGTATCAGTATAATGATGCTATGCGTCAATTTATGAAACAATATAAATTTGATGGTGATTATGACTTACGTGTCATTTTTAATCGTGTGTTCAGTCAAAAAATTAATATTTTGAATGCTGATATTGTCGTACCAATCCCAGTGAGTGAACACACAATGTTAACACGAGGATTTAATCAAACAACTGGATTAATTGAGGGTATACAGTACGAGCAACTTCTTAAAGTATTTGCAAAGGAAAAATCTCCTCAGTCGCAATTTAATCGTCAAATACGAATGACGAGAAAACAACCGTTTACAATGATAGAGCAGGTGTCTTTGAAGGGCAAAGAGGTACTATTGGTTGATGACGTTTATACTACAGGTAATACCCTATATCATGCAGCAGATTTGTTATACGAATGTGGCGCTAAAAATGTGAAAAGTATATCTTTATCTCGATGATTATGGAAAAATGAATATTTTGACAGAAAACGCTTACACGTATGGTATAATGAATGTAGTAACTCAATGGAGGAATTTATTATGCTAGATTATAATGTACGTGGCGAAAATATTGCAGTGACTGACGCACTTCGTGAGTATGTGGAGAAGCGTCTGACAAAGTTGAATCGTTACATCGAAGAAAAATCGAGTGCTAACGTTAACTTACGCACCTATAAATCAGATAATTCTGGTAAAGTTGAAGTAACAATTGTACTACCTTATGTTGTGTTACGTGCGGAAGATACAAATCCTGACTTGTATGCAGCAGTGGATGCTGTTTCTGAAAAATTAGAACGTCAAATTCGTAAGTACAAGACTAAAATTAACCGTAAGTCACGTGAGACTGGGTTTAAGGGAATTGATTCTAATGATGAGATTCCGGCATCCGAAGTGGATGATGATGCTTTGCAAATTGTTCGCACAAAGCAAGTAGATTTAAAACCAATGTCGCCAGAAGAAGCAGCGCTACAAATGGATTTGTTGGAACACAGTTTCTTTATTTTTAAAGACGCAGAAACGAACACCGATTCGGTTATTTATAAGCGCCAAGATGGCAAGTATGGCTTGCTTGAAACAGCAGAAAATTAATTAGTATAAACTATCTTTTTTATGAAGTCGCCGACCACAGATATTTAATCTGTGATCGGCGTTTTAATTTGTTAATGCGTATTTTGAGGATAATAACAGTGGCTATTAAAAAAATCCATGATCTGTATATGATTCATACAGATTATGGATTTTAGTCAATAATGCGCTTATTCATTTAGATTTAGGCATTTTCTGCACTAAATGTTATATAGATACAGCCTAATTTCTCGATTAGAAGCAAGGTACATCGTGTTACGATAATTTTGAGTGATGAATACCATAGGCGAAGTACCAGATAATACCAATAAGAACCCACACAGCAAATAATTCAAGTGTTTCAGAAGGCAATTGTGTCAATAATATGAAGCTGATGACGCCGGCAATGAAGGGGATTACGGGATAACCGGGTACTTTGAAGCCATCATGTGATAAATCTTTGCGACGACGTAAAATTAAAATACCGAAGTTGATAAACATAAAAGCTAATAATGTACCTGCATTAATTAAGTTTGCTAAAGTGTTTAATGGAATCAAACCGGCAAAAATAGATTCAATAATAATAGCCAGTATTAAAGCATTTACTGGTAAATGCGATCCAGCAGAAATTTTACCCAATGATCTTGGTAATAAGCCGTCACGACCAAATGAATAGGTCAAACGAGATGACGCATAAATTAATGCCAATATGGCTGTAAACATCCCAATCAAAGCGCCAACAGTAATAACGACGGCAAATTGTGTTTGATGTATAGATTGCAAAGCAAATGCAGCAGGGTCATCAACACCAAGTTTTTTGTAGTTAACGATGCCGGTCAGAACAATTGAGAATAGAACATATAGTAAAGCAGAGATGATAACTGTGCCGATAATACCGCGAGCCATTGTTTTTTGCGGATTTTTAACTTCAGCAGCGTGTGCTGCAATTGTGTCAAAACCAAGAAAAGCGAAAATAATACTAGCTGTCGCAGCAGAAAGGCCACCAAGGCCACCAATACCAGTTTGAAATTCCTTTGGATAAAATGGCACATAATTAGTGTGCTTGATGAAAAATGAACCACCAACAATAAATAGGACAAGAATAGCGACCTTTAAGATAACAGCGCCATTTTCAATTTTTTTAGAGGCGTTTAAACCGCGTGACAAGATAACTGTTACCAGTAATATGATTAAAACGGCGAAAAGATTAATAACACCACCCTCCATAGGCCCAGACATTAATGCCTTGGGAATATGAATGTTAAATATTGTTAATAAATTTCCGAGATAAGCAGAAAAGCCAGTAGCGATAGCTGAAACAGCCAAAAAATACTCTAAAATTAAGGACCAGCCAAGTAACCAACCAATAATCTCGCCGTAAATAACGGTACCATAAGAATAAGCAGATCCAGCGACAGGCATTGCGGATGAAAATTCAGCGAATGCCATACCTGATAACCCTGAAAATATTGCTGCTATTAGAAAAGCTACAGCTACAGCAGGACCGGCATGTTGTGCAGCTTCATGACCAGGTAATATGAAAATTCCTGTGCCAATCACAGTGCCAACACCTAAACCAATCAAGTCACGTGTTGTTAATACACGCGACATATGAGAATCAGCTTTTATGTAGGTATTAACAGATTCTCGTTTAAATGCTCTTGTAAAGATAGACATAAAGTTTCTCCCATATTATTTTAATTAAACCATAACTATTATTCTAACAATTTAAAACGTGAATGTCTAACTTTGGGTGACAAGATACGTTACAATGGAAAAGGTAAGGAATTAGGATATATGAAAGACAATAAAGTATTTGTAATTACGGGTGCAACTGGAGTAGGTAAAACAACAATTGCGCGATATTTACAAGATAATTATCGTATGCCACGTGTTATTACACACACAACAAGAGCACCACGGGATAGAGAAATTAATGGGATATCATACTATTTCGAAGATGATATCACATTTGAAACGAAACACTACTTAGAGCGAGTAAAATACGCAGGATCACAATATGGTTCATCTTATGAGGCACTTGAATGTGCTTGGCAAAAAAGTCCGTATATTACAATTGTATTGGACACTGCTGGCGCAATAACTTATGCTCGTGAACTTGGGAAACAGGCAGTGATCATTTTTGTTACGGTCACCAGCCCTGAAGTATTAGTTGAGCGTGTTCAAGTGCGTGGTGATGATCCAACGGCTGTTAAGCAACGTGTTGCTTCACCAGAGTTTTTGCGTGATGTCTTGTTACCGACTGAATTAAAAAATGTCGCTTATGAATTAGCTAATGATGATTGGTCAAAGACAAAGGTCAGGCTTGACTTACTTGTAAATGACATTATGAATGGGCGTAGTTTGCCTCAAAAAAATTAGTAACACTATGATAGTAGCTGCATAGTTTTATTTCTCATGTCAGTAACTATTTTTTATTGACAAATGGATTAAAAACAATTACAATTATCTCATAAATAGTTGAGGGTTTTTAACAAATGATGAGTAAGAGCAATACAATTGAAAATGAATTTTACTTTTGGTATTTTAGTTAGCCCACCGTTTACCAAGAGTATTTTACGTTGGTACTCGGATGGTCGTTCACCGAGTACCGTAGTGAGTTCAGTTTGTAGAACAAACGCACATTCGGTAAATCTCGAATGTGCGTTTTTGTGAAACCAACCATGAAG
Organism: Leuconostoc gasicomitatum LMG 18811; assembly: GCF_000196855.1. NCBI lineage: Bacteria > Bacillati > Bacillota > Bacilli > Lactobacillales > Lactobacillaceae > Leuconostoc > Leuconostoc gasicomitatum. The sequence continues at coordinate 1,692,400 of NC_014319.1, read as the reverse complement.
AGGAAAAATAATATGCCTAGAGCAAAAAAGTCTTTATTGACAGTTTTCAACCGTAATCTAGATAAGGTTCAACCAAGTGCTATTAGGGCATTTGATAACGAAGTGAGTGGTATTCCTGATATTTTAAAATTAACATTAGGTGAACCTGATTTTAATGTACCAGAACATATTAAGCAAGCAGCTAAACAATCAATTACACAAGATGATTCTCACTATGCTGCTTCAAATGGCACACTTGCATTACGCCAAGCAGTGACTTTATTTTTAGAAAATCGTTACGGATTAAAATATGATGCGGCAACTGAAATCATCGTTACAGTTGGCGCAACAGAGGCCATTTATACCGTGTTAACTTCGCTAATGAACAAGGGGGATAAAATATTATTGCCAACACCAATATTTCCATTGTATATACCAGTGACGCTTGTTGGTGGGGGCGAACCAGTATTTATTGATACATCTAGAAATAACTTTGTATTGAGTCCGGAAATGTTAAAGGAAGCGATCCAGAAATATGGAGACAGTATTAAAGCAGTCGTATTGAACTTTCCCTCAAACCCTACAGGTGTGACTTATAGTGAAGAGGAAGTAAAGGCACTTGCAGATGTTTTGCGTGAGACAAATATTGTTGTTATTTCAGATGAAATTTATTCAGAATTAACATACGAGACAACACACGTCTCGATGGCTAAATATTTACCGGAACAAACGGTTGTGTTAAACGGTGTTTCTAAATCACATGCAATGACAGGATACCGTATAGGCTTTTTGGCTGGACCGGCAGAATTAGTATCTAAATTTAGTTTAATTCACCAATTTACGATTACGACGGCTACTAACTCCGCAATGGCAGCAGCCACTGAGGCTTTGTCTACTGATTTGGGTCGACAAGATACTTTGCAGATGAAAGCTGAATACCAATCAAGACGAGACTTTATCTACGAAACAATGACAGCACTTGGCTTTCAAATACCTAAACCAGATGGTGCATTTTATATTTTTGCTAAAATTCCGACAGGTTATATTCAAGATGATTTTGAGTTTGCACGTGATTTAGCGCATAAAAGTAGACTAGCAGTCATTCCTGGTGCTTCGTTTGGCCCTGGAGGAGAAGGTTACATTCGACTAAGTTATGCAGCTTCACAGGAAAATTTGCAAGAAGCAATGACACGATTAACACAGTATATGTCTGAAAATAAGCTGAACTAGAACCTTTATGAATCTCTTAAAAACGAGATATTATAAGAGATAAAAAGCAATCGTTCTCATGAGATGTTGACTAGTTAAGTGACAACAAGCACCTCGAATTACTAGAGGTGCGTAATTTATTAACGCGCATCTGCGCATACATAATTAAGGTAAAAAATATGACTAGCACGATAATACATGCAACAAAAATGAATCAGAACAGTAATGGTGCACAGATTAAAAAATTTATTGTCGATGTTTTAAATGGGACAAGTTTGGGTATTGTTATTACATTGATTCCAAGTGCATTGGTTAGTCAACTGCTTTTGCTGTTCACTGGCATGCCTATTGCAACAAAAATTGGATTTATGACAACTCTGATACAGAGTACTTTGCCGATTGTTGCGGGTTTTTCTGTTGGACAAATATTTAAGCTATCAGCTATTGACTCTGGATCAATAGCATTGGCAATGTTTGTCTCTTCTGGTGTGGTAACACAAACTAAAACAGGCATGTTGATAAGTGGTACAGGGGTTATTTTAAATATTTTATTAATAGCCGTTCTTGCTACAGCGTTAGTAAAAACAACGACAAATATGTTTGGTCATTTAAAAATGTTACTACAGCCTTTATTTGTGTTGCTGGTCGCTGGTGGAATTGGTTTAATAACATTAGGACCCTTGCGACAAGTGCAAACTTTAATTGGTGAAGCTGTTGCTTATGCGACAGATTTAACACCATTATTGTTAGGGGCCCTATTGGGAGGTATTTTTGCTTTTCTAATTGTGTCTCCGCTCTCTTCGGTTGGTATTGCTATGGCAATCAATTTAACAGGTGTTGGCTCAGGAGCAGCTAACGCTGGAATTGTTGTTGCTAGTTTTACTTTGGCAGCAATGGGATCACGAGTTAATCCCATTGGCGCAACATTAGCACATTTTATTGGTTCTCCTAAAATTCAAATGGCTAATATGCTGACAAAACCAAAATTATTTATACCAACAACCATTGGCGCCATGATAATGGGGATGGTTGCTACTATTCTAGATATTAAGGGCACACCATTTTCAGCAGGGTTTGGTTTTTCTGGTTTGATTGGACCTTTGACAGCTTACAGTATATCTGATAAATCTCTGCTAGCAATAATAAGTGTATTGTTAACGTTCCTTATCTTACCGATTGCTATTTCTTTTACGCTTAAATGGCTTTTTATGACGAAATTCAAGTTAATTCATTCAGAAGATTTAAAACTCACGTTATCATGATAGTAAAGAAAGGGTAAAGGGCGAGGAGAAAAAAGCGAACGAGGGAATAGGTAAGGGGAATAAATCAGGATAAAAAGCGAATGTAGTAGAGAAGAAAGGGGGCAAAAAGGGAGGAAAAAAAGAAAGGGGAAAAAGAAGGGGAGAAAGTGTTGACGGCAGGGAAGGAAGTTGGTATATTAGTATATGTTCTAAGGCAGGACAGGCGCGACGAAGTGTCAGGAAACAAGAACTTGAAGAGCTTTTAAAAAGAAGTTTCAGAAAGTAGTTGACAGAGCGAGCGAAGCGTGGTAAGATAATATAGTTGTCTCAAGCGAGAGACAGCGCGTAGCACATTGAAAACTGAACAAAACTTTGAACAAACGAATCTGTTGCTAGTGGTACGAAAGTATTGCTAAAGAAACAAATTTGCGAAGTCAATTCGTAACAAACAAATAAAACGGATCAACGTTATAGAGATATAACAATTAGTCAGTTTAATCGAAGAGTACATCTTCAAGCGATGAATTTAAATTCATTTAAATTGAGAGTTTGATCCTGGCTCAGGATGAACGCTGGCGGCGTGCCTAATACATGCAAGTCGAACGCACAGCGAAAGGTGCTTGCACCTTTCAAGTGAGTGGCGAACGGGTGAGTAACACGTGGATAACCTACCTCAAGGTTGGGGATAACATTTGGAAACAGATGCTAATACCGAATAAAACTTAGTATCGCATGATACCAGGTTAAAAGGCGCTACGGCGTCACCTAGAGATGGATCCGCGGTGCATTAGTTAGTTGGTGGGGTAAAGGCTTACCAAGACAATGATGCATAGCCGAGTTGAGAGACTGATCGGCCACATTGGGACTGAGACACGGCCCAAACTCCTACGGGAGGCTGCAGTAGGGAATCTTCCACAATGGGCGAAAGCCTGATGGAGCAACGCCGCGTGTGTGATGAAGGCTTTCGGGTCGTAAAGCACTGTTGTATGGGAAGAACAGCTAGAGTAGGGAATGACTTTAGTTTGACGGTACCATACCAGAAAGGGACGGCTAAATACGTGCCAGCAGCCGCGGTAATACGTATGTCCCGAGCGTTATCCGGATTTATTGGGCGTAAAGCGAGCGCAGACGGTTAATTAAGTCTGATGTGAAAGCCCGGAGCTCAACTCCGGAAAGGCATTGGAAACTGGTTAACTTGAGTGCAGTAGAGGTAAGTGGAACTCCATGTGTAGCGGTGGAATGCGTAGATATATGGAAGAACACCAGCGGCGAAGGCGGCTTACTGGACTGTAACTGACGTTGAGGCTCGAAAGTGTGGGTAGCAAACAGGATTAGATACCCTGGTAGTCCACACCGTAAACGATGAACACTAGGTGTTAGGAGGTTTCCGCCTCTTAGTGCCGAAGCTAACGCATTAAGTGTTCCGCCTGGGGAGTACGACCGCAAGGTTGAAACTCAAAGGAATTGACGGGGACCCGCACAAGCGGTGGAGCATGTGGTTTAATTCGAAGCAACGCGAAGAACCTTACCAGGTCTTGACATCCTTTGAAGCTTTTAGAGATAGAAGTGTTCTCTTCGGAGACAAAGTGACAGGTGGTGCATGGTCGTCGTCAGCTCGTGTCGTGAGATGTTGGGTTAAGTCCCGCAACGAGCGCAACCCTTATTGTTAGTTGCCAGCATTCAGATGGGCACTCTAGCGAGACTGCCGGTGACAAACCGGAGGAAGGCGGGGACGACGTCAGATCATCATGCCCCTTATGACCTGGGCTACACACGTGCTACAATGGCGTATACAACGAGTTGCCAACCTGTGAAGGTGAGCTAATCTCTTAAAGTACGTCTCAGTTCGGACTGCAGTCTGCAACTCGACTGCACGAAGTCGGAATCGCTAGTAATCGCGGATCAGCACGCCGCGGTGAATACGTTCCCGGGTCTTGTACACACCGCCCGTCACACCATGGGAGTTTGTAATGCCCAAAGCCGGTGGCCTAACCGTAAGGAGGGAACCGTCTAAGGCAGGACAGATGACTGGGGTGAAGTCGTAACAAGGTAGCCGTAGGAGAACCTGCGGCTGGATCACCTCCTTTCTAAGGATAAACGGAAAGTAGCAGGGGCATTAGATTGCCAGTTCAAGAAGTTCAAAGTTTTGTTTAGTTTTGAGTGTGATACCGACATAGGGATCATGGTCAAAGATGACACCTATGGGGAATTAGCTCAGCTGGGAGAGCACCTGCTTTGCAAGCAGGGGGTCAGCGGTTCGATCCCGCTATTCTCCATAGGCAGTGTCAAAGCTGCCGGAGTTGCACATTGAAAACTGAATAGTAACAAATTCTTTTAAAGATAAGTAAAATTATTAATAAATTAAGCCGAGAAACAAAGCAATAAAGAAGTTCTGTAACAGGAATGGAAAAAAACGCAGGTCTGAAAGAAGACCAACTCATAAACTTAAAGCACAACTTTGGTTGTGACGGTTAAGTTAATAAGGGCGCGTGGTGGATGCCTTGGCACTAGGAGCCGATGAAGGACGTGACTAACTACGATAAGCTTTGGTGAGCGGTAAGTACGCTAAGACCCAGAGATTTCCGAATGGGGAAACCCAACTCGCAAAGAGTTGTCAATAGTTGAATACATAGATTATTGACGGAACACGCTGTGAACTGAAACATCTCATTAGCAGCAGGAGCAGAAAGAAAAATCGATTCCCCAAGTAGCGGCGAGCGAAACGGGAAGAGCCCAAACCAGAGTGCTTGCATTCTGGGGTTGTAGGACTGATAAATAGAAGTTACAAAAGTGTTTTATAGCAGAACAAGTTGGGAAGCTTGGCTAAAGAGGGTGATAGCCCCGTACGCGAAATAAAGCACACTTCTTTCAGGATCCTGAGTACGGCCGGACACGTGAAATCCGGTCGGAATCTGCGGGGACCATCCCGTAAGGCTAAATACTCCCTAGTGACCGATAGTGAACCAGTACCGTGAGGGAAAGGTGAAAAGCACCCCGGAAGGGGAGTGAAATAGTTCCTGAAACCACGACGCCTACAAGAAGTCAGAGCCCGTTAATGGGTGATGGCGTGCCTTTTGTAGAATGAACCGGCGAGTTACGGTATCGTGCGAGGTTAAGGTGGAAAGACCGGAGCCGCAGCGAAAGCGAGTGTGAATAGCGCGAATAGTACGATGCTGTAGACCCGAAACCAGGTGACCTACCCATGGTCAGGATGAAGGTGAGGTAAAACTTACTGGAGGTCCGAACCGGTGCATGTTAAAAAATGCTCGGATGAACTGTGGGTAGCGGTGAAATTCCAAACGAACCTGGAGATAGCTGGTTCTCTCCGAAATAGCTTTAGGGCTAGCCTCATTATAAGCATACTGGAGGTAGAGCACTGTTAAGCCTAGGGGCCCATCTCGGGTTACCAAAGTTTGATAAACTCCGAATGCCAGCTATGTATGAATGGGAGTCAGACGATGAGTGATAAGATCCACCGTCGAAAGGGGAACAGCCCAGATCGCCAGTTAAGGTCCCTAAATATATGTTAAGTGGAAAACGATGTGATAGTGCATAGACAACTAGGATGTTGGCTCAGAAGCAGCCACCATTTAAAGAGTGCGTAATAGCTCACTAGTCGAGTGCCATTGCGCGGAAAATGTACCGGGGCTAAACATATTACCGAAACTGCGGGTGTGCGTAAAGCACGCGATAGGAGAGCGTTGTAAGGGCAAAGAAGGTAGACTGTAAGGACTACTGGAGCGCTTACAAGTGAGAATGCCGGTATGAGTAGCGAAAGACAGGTGAGAATCCTGTCCACCGAATGACTAAGGTTTCCTGGGGAAGGCTCGTCCTCCCAGGGTTAGTCGGGACCTAAGGCGAGGCTGAGAAGCGTAGTCGATGGCTAACAGGTTGAGATTCCTGTACCAGTAGTAATGCGTTTGACCAATGGAGGGACGCAGGAGGCTAACAGAAGCGCACTGATGGAAATGTGCGTGCAAGCAGTAAGTTTGGGAAAGAGTGAAATGCTTTTTTCTGATAAGAACAAGCTGTGATGCGGATCGAAATAAAGTAGAGAAGTCTGTGATGTCACACTGCCGAGAAAAGCTTCTAGGGAGTATTACACTGCCCGTACCGCAAACCGACACAGGTAGTCGAGTGGAGAACACTAAGGTGAGCGAGAGAACCCTCGTTAAGGAACTCGGCAAAATGACCCCGTAACTTCGGGAGAAGGGGTGCTCATTGTAAAAGATGAGCCGCAGTGAATAGGCCCAGGCGACTGTTTATCAAAAACACAGGTTTCTGCAAAATCGTAAGATGAAGTATAGGGGCTGACGCCTGCCCGGTGCTGGAAGGTTAAAAGGAGTGCTTAGCTTCGGCGAAGGTACGAATTGAAGCCCCAGTAAACGGCGGCCGTAACTATAACGGTCCTAAGGTAGCGAAATTCCTTGTCGGGTAAGTTCCGACCCGCACGAAAGGCGTAACGATCTGGGCACTGTCTCAACGAGGGACTCGGTGAAATTTAAATACCCGTGAAGATGCGGGTTACCCGCGACAGGACGGAAAGACCCCATGGAGCTTTACTGTAGCTTGATATTGAATGTTTGTGCTGCTTGTACAGAATAGGTAGGAGACGAAGAGGATTGGACGCCAGTCTAGTCGGAGTCAAAAAGTGGGATACTACCCTCGTTGTATGAACATTCTAACACTGGTCACTTAACGTGATCGTGGACAGTGTCTGGCGGGCAGTTTGACTGGGGCGGTCGCCTCCTAAAAGGTAACGGAGGCGCTCAAAGGTTTGCTCAGAATGGTTGGAAATCATTCGTAGCGTGTAAAGGCATAAGCAAGCTTGACTGCGAGAGCAACAACTCGAGCAGGTACGAAAGTAGGACTTAGTGATCCGGTGGTTCCGCATGGAAGGGCCATCGCTCAACGGATAAAAGCTACCCTGGGGATAACAGGCTCATCTCCCCCAAGAGTCCACATCGACGGGGAGGTTTGGCACCTCGATGTCGGCTCATCGCATCCTGGGGCTGTAGTCGGTCCCAAGGGTTGGGCTGTTCGCCCATTAAAGCGGTACGCGAGCTGGGTTCAGAACGTCGTGAGACAGTTCGGTCCCTATCCGTCGCGGGCGCAGGAAATTTGAGAGGAGTTGCCCTTAGTACGAGAGGACCGGGGTGAACAAACCGCTGGTGTACCAGTTGTTCCGCCAGGAGCATTGCTGGGTAGCTATGTTTGGAAGAGATAAACGCTGAAAGCATCTAAGTGTGAAACTCGCCTCGAGATGAGATTTCCCATTCGAAAGAAGTAAGACCCCTTAGAGATGATGAGGTAGATAGGCTAGAAGTGGGAGTTGAGTGATCAATGAAGCGGACTAGTACTAATAGGTCGAGGACTTAACCAAAGTCAAGAACGGAAGTTCAAGAGATATGAGTGGCAAAATTTAGAAGAAGAATTTGATACTATTTAGTTTTGAGTGTAAAACTCAAAGGTGTCGTATTGATAGCATAGAGGACACACCTGTTCCCATTCCGAACACAGAAGTTAAGCTCTATCACGCCGAAAGTAGTTGCCGGATCGCTGGCTGCGAGGATAGGAAGATGCGGTGCCGTACATAGAGAGTACTCTGAGAAGGGTACTTTTGGTTTATGAAGTAAGAAGATAGTGAGAGAGTGGAAGAATCGGAGAGGTGTCCGAGTCTGGCCGAAGGAGCATGGTTGGAAACTATGTAAGCAAGGAATTGTTTCGAGGGTTCGAATCCCTTCCTCTCCATAGGGACGCTTAGCTCAGCTGGGAGAGCACCTGCCTTACAAGCAGGGGGTCACAGGTTCGATCCCTGTAGCGTCCATTGGTCGCATGGTCCAGTTGGTTAGGACGCCTGCCTGTCACGCAGGAGATCGCGGGTTCGAGCCCCGCTGCGACCGCTAAGTATACGAATGAATAAGCATGAACAGCCAGTGTTATGTGGGGTGCAACTCCTTACCATGTTATATCAGCATTAGCTGATTTTTATGATTGTAGGGATATAGTTAAACGGTAGAATAGCGGTCTCCAAAACCGTTGATGGGGGTTCGATTCCCTCTATCCCTGCCATGGCGGTAGTGGTGAAGTGGTTAACACACTGGTTTGTGGATCCAGCATGCGAGGGTTCGATCCCCTTCTACCGCCCTATAAGCTTAAGGCTTTGTATTTGCCGTTGTGGCGGAATTGGCAGACGCGCTGGACTCAAAATCCAGTGGTGGCAACACCGTGTGGGTTCGACTCCCACCGACGGCATAAAAAGGTTGTGGTATCTCAATGATACTGCAACCTTTTTATTTTTTCTAATGTTGCAATTCAATTAGTATTTACCAATTATGCCAAAAACATGACACGTTAGGCTATTTTCATTGTTTTAAATGTGATGACATATTACAATTTTCTTATTAACTAATTAAGAGGTAAGAAAATGAATAAACAGAATAGTAAGTTTACAACTTTACTGTGTTTTTTAATGGTGAAGGGTGTATATTTAAATTTAAGCGATGCATTAACAAATGACGTGAAGTGTCAAGATAACAACAACTTGGTGAAATCGACACATTTTGATACAATAGAGACATGATAATTGGAATAGGAAATGATACAGAATCTATCAGTCGTGTAGAGGCGATTGTTGAAAGACAAAATAATTTTATTACAACTATTTTGACCGAAACAGAACGTAGCCAAGCAGCTAAACGTAAGGGTAAACATTACAATGAATTTATTGCTGGCCGGTTTTCTGCCAAAGAAGCTTTTTCGAAGGCAACAGGATATGGCATTGGTGAAAAAGTACATTGGCATGATATAGAGATTTTAAATGCACCTAACGGCCGGCCAATTATGCGTGTAAAAAAATTTTTGTACAAGACACATGTAGCGATTACACATAGTGGAGACAGAGTTAATACTGTCGTAATTATTGAACGTTTAACGATGTGGGAGCGAATAAGTTTAAAAATTTTTCCTAAACATGGGGTTTTATGATGAATAAAAAAGTTGATATTTTACGAACCAGACCATCTTGGATTGCAATTGATTCAGAGGCTATCCAGGAAAATGCGCGAATAATTATGCAATATACTGGCGCAAAACGATTGATCGGAGTTGTCAAAGCGAATGGATACGGATTCGGTGCTGTTGCTACGGTAAAAGCTTTGTATGAGATTGGTGTTCGTGATTTTGCAGTTGCAACAATTGCTGAAGCGGCTATATTGCGTCAAGAAGTGACATATGATGATTTTCAGATATTATTGCTAGGTGTGCAAGATGTTGCCTTTGTAGATATTATGGTAGCATATCACCTATCACCAGCCGTGGGAGACTTAAGTTGGTTGCAACAAGCAGTTAAATTAATACCTGAAGGTAAAGTGTTAGAAGTACAATTAGCGATTGACACTGGTATGGGTCGTATGGGTGCGCACTCTCAATCACAAGTCAAGGAAATGTATGAATTCATTCAGTCGTCGGATAAATTACAACTGATGGGTGCATTTACACATTTTGCTACTGCGGATGACAATAATCAAAGCTATTATGATCATCAGGTTGAAAATTTTTATAAATGGGTGCATGGGGCAAACATACCAGAGAAGTATTGGCATTTAGCAAATTCTGGATCTGCGTTATGGCATAAAAAAGAAATTAATATTCATACGATACGTGTAGGTTCTGTGCTATATGGATATAATCCTGGCGCCCCAGAACGTGACATGCCAATTAAATTAAAAAGTGTCCTATCACTTAAATCGCGCATAGGATTTGTTCATGAATTGCAGGCTGGAGAATCTGTTAGTTATGGTGCCACATATACAGCAGAAAGGCCACAATGGGTAGCAACATTACCAATTGGCTATGCCGATGGATACTTAAGACGAATGACTGGAATGAGAGTATTAATTGCCGGACATGTTGAACATGTCATTGGTCGTGTCACAATGGATCAAATTGTTATATCGTTAGATAAAAAATACCCTGTTAATACAGAGGTAACACTAATTGGTCAAGATGGTGATGAAGAAATAACTCTCGAAGAATTTGCAGAATATGCTAAAACAATTCCGCATGAAATATCGACAACGTTTAGTTCAAGACTACCAAGAATATATAATTAAAAGCGCTAAGGCGCGTACATAATAAGTGGGAATTTATGAAAGAAGAATATCAAGCAGTGATGCGAGGTGATGTGTTTTATGCAGATCTGAAACAAGGAATTGGTTCAGAACAGGCTGGAGTTCGGCCGGTATTAATTATTCAAAATGATGTTGGAAATGCAAATTCACCAACAACCATTGTTACTGCCATAACATCACAAATATCAAAACCAAAATTGCCAACGCATGTTTTATTACCGGCACATATGGGCGGAATGAAGCGTGATTCTGTTATTTTAGCAGAACAGGTTCGTACAATAGATAAACGACGATTACGCGATAAAATAGCGCATATTAATGTTTCATCTGCTGAAATGCAGCAGGTTGAACACGCACTGAGAATTAGTGTTGGTTTGAAGTAAAAAAGCGGGTTGTCTAATGATTTATAAGTCATTCATATATTAGCTTCAATTTTTTCCGTGGCTATAATTAGGAGATAAATGTGTCGAAAAAGAGAATCATGTGGCTAGATTTTGCGAAGGGCATCACAGTGTTTTTAGTCGTCGTCGTACATGTTGTTGAGGGTATCTACAAAACTGAAATGTATCCTCAGTGTGATGTTTTTTCGGAGATGACGATGGGCTTACTATTTACAATTGTTATGCCTATTTTTTTTGCTTTGTCAGGATATGTTTACAAACCGGTACAAAATAGTCAAGATTTTTTTAAAAAAATAATGAACAAGCTATTCAGGTTAGGCATGCCATATATTATCTTTTCTATTATATATGTTGTACTGCAACATATTAGTCCGGGGGTCCATAGTTTAAATTCATGGCATGATTTATTACAGATTTATGTTATGCCAGTTGGCTATTTATGGTATTTATATGTTTTATTTTTGGTTTATGTGTTTGTGGAATTTATGCATCTTATTCATATACCACCTCATTGGCAAATGATACTGTATGCAGGTTTGTTATTATATAGTGTGATGCCATTTTCAAATCTTGTTTATCCGGTTAAAAGTTTATTTATGTGGGTAGGAAGTTTTTATATCGGGTATACCTTAAAAGAAAAACCACAAATTCTGGAAAATAAATATATCATATCCGCCTGCAGTGTATTATTTTTCTGCAACTTTTTTTGGCAAGGAAGCCAAGGTGGTGATTGGTTTAATACTGATATGATGTCACTTGGAAATATGATTTCAAAAATCACAAGTATACCAATATTTATATATATATTTTCACATGTTAAAAATGGTGGCATCACAAGATATTTTACAAAATACGGTCGTTATTCCTTGATTATTTATCTTGTTCATGCCCCAGTTGCGTCAATTATTCGCACACTAATTTTAAAAGTAGCTCTGCCACCATATACTTTGTTAGTTATTAGTACATTGGTAATTTCTTGGTGTATTAGCATTTTTGCCATCTACTTGTCTGGAAAATTTTCCTGGGTAAATTATGTCTTCTATCCTGATAATTATTTTAAACGCATGAAATAAAGTCTTGACGAATGGTTTGTTTTCTAGTAATATTAGCACTATCTTAGAGGATTAAGCAAATACATCGATAGAGAACTGATGCTGCTGGAAATTCAGTGATGTTAATGCCCAAGGTTGCTAAGTGTTAAAATATAAATAAGTAAAGTGGTTGTTGATATTGATATGTCAGCAACAATACAGGTGGTACCACGGTGAAAATCGTCCTAATTTAATTTTTAGGGCGATTTTTCAGTGTAACCATAAAAAAGGAGAAAATATGCGTGAAATTGATATGTCAACGAAGTATGATCCAACCGCTGTGGAATTAGGGCGTTATGATAAATGGCAAGAAAAGAAATTATTTGCCCCAGAATCAAATCGGGCTATTCAAGGCAATGAGCCAGAGCCATACGCCATTGTTATTCCACCACCTAATGTTACGGGTAAATTACATTTGGGCCATGCTTGGGATACAACTTTGCAAGATATGATTATTCGTCAGAAAAAGATGCAAGGCATGGATGTACTTTGGTTGCCTGGCATGGATCATGCAGGAATTGCAACACAAGCCAAGGTTGAACAACGTTTACGTGCAGAAGGTATCTCTCGTTACGATTTAGGACGTGAAAAATTTGTTGAACAGGTTTGGGATTGGAAGAACGAATATGCAGCAACGATCAAAAAACAATGGGGAAAAATGGGCTTATCTCTCGATTTTGATCGCGAACGTTTTACATTAGATGATGGCCTAAATAAAGCAGTTAATAAGGTATTTATTGATCTATACAAAAAAGGTCTGATTTATCGGGGAGAATACATCATCAATTGGGATCCACAAGCCAGAACAGCTTTATCGGATATTGAAGTTATTTATCAAGATGATGAAGGTGCATTTTATCATGTCAAATACCCATTTACAGATGGAACGACAATTGATGGCAAGAATTATATTGAAATTGCAACGACGCGTCCAGAAACAATGTTTGGTGATGTCGCAGTTGCTGTGCATCCAAGTGATGAACGTTATAAAGATTTGATTGGTAAAACAGTCATGGTACCACTTGTAGGCCGTGAAATCCCGATTATTGCAGATGAGTATGTTGAAAAGGATTTTGGGACAGGTATGGTGAAAATTACGCCAGCACATGATCCTAACGATTTTCAAGTGGGTAATCGCCATAATTTGGAACGGATTAACACGATGACTGATGATGGGCACTTAAATGATAAGGCTGGCAAATATAATGGCTTAGAACGTTTCGAGGCGCGTCAGGCGATTGTTGCGGATCTTGAGTCTGGGAATCATATGTTAAAGGTTGATCCAATTGTACATTCAGTTGGTCACTCTGAACGCACTGGTGTTCCTGTCGAATCACGTCTGTCAACACAATGGTTCGTAAAAATGGCACCATTAGCTAAGCAGGCACTAGATATGCAAAAAAATGCTGATGAAAAGGTTGAATTTGTACCCGCCAGATTTGAAGATACGTTTACACGCTGGATGGATAATATCCGTGATTGGGTTATTTCTCGACAGTTATGGTGGGGGCATCAAATTCCCGCATGGTACAAGAATAAGGGTACGGACCAAGAAGAAATATATGTTGGAACGGATGAACCAGAGGGTGAGGGTTGGCAACGAGATCCTGATGTGCTAGATACTTGGTTTTCATCAGCATTATGGCCTTTTTCAACAATGGGTTGGCCGGATAATAAAGCAGATGATTTTGCCAAATACTATCCAACAAACACATTGGTAACAGGTTATGATATTATATTTTTCTGGGTAGCACGTATGATGTTTCAAGGCAAAGAGTTCACAGGGCAAAGACCATTTAAAAATGTGTTAATCCATGGCTTGATTCGCGATGGTGAGGGACGTAAAATGTCTAAGTCACTGGGTAATGGTGTAGATCCGATGGACGTTATCGAAAAGTATGGTGCAGATGCTTTACGTTGGTTCTTAGCAACTGGTTCAACTCCGGGTCAAGATGTGCGTTTTACATATGATAAAATGGATGCTGCTTGGAATTTCATTAACAAAATTTGGAATGCATCGCGTTATGTTATTATGAATTTGGATGAAAAGACGCCATCAACATTGCCTGATTTAGACAAGCTGTCATTAAGTGATAAATGGATATTATCACGATTAAATACAACAATCGAAGATGTTACGCGTAATTTTGATAGATTTGAATTTGGTGAAGCTGGCCGTGAACTGTATAACTTTATTTGGTCTGATTTTGCTGATTGGTACATTGAAATGACCAAAGAAACCCTGAATGGAGATGCTGATAAAGCACCCGTACAACAAACATTAGCGTATGTCTTAGATCAAACATTGCGTCTGCTACAGCCAATTATGCCGTTTGTTACAGAATCAATTTGGCAAGAAATGCCTGATCAGGCTGGCAAAAATGCTGATTTTTCTGTTACAAAATATCCAGTGGTACATGCTGAACTAGCCAATGAAGCAGCTGAAATGGCATTTAAATCACTACAAGATTTAATTGTGGCTGTGCGCAACATTCGTTCGGAAGCACATGCGCCAATGTCAACAGCAATTGATTTATTAGTTAAAACAACTGATGATAAGTTGATCGATATCTTTAAATCAAATGTAGATTATATTAATCGTTTTGCACATCCAAAGTTATTGCAAATCTCGGCAGAAATTGACATACCGGCATTGGCTATGTCACAAGTTATTTCTGGTGCAGAGATTTATGTGCCTTTGGCTGAGTTAATTGATATCGATGCTGAAATTGATCGCTTAACAGGAGAGACTAAAAAGTTTGCTGCTGAGGTGAAGCGTGCGGAAAGCAAGTTAGGAAATGATAAGTTTGTGAACTCGGCACCAGAAGCTGTGGTTCTTTCTGAAAAACAAAAGCTTGCTGACTGGCAAGCGAAGCTAGTTGCAACAGAAGACCGATTAAACGCGCTCAAAAAAGCAAAGTAAACAATTAGAGATCTAGGGAAAATAAGTTAATCTCATTTTTGAGTCGGTATTTAAATTATGATGACTGAATTTTATAATATTAATGAAAACCATCCAAACAATTTTAATTTAACGCAAGTGCCAGATATGGATGTGGACACAATCTGGACATTACAAGAAAAAGCTCAGGCAAAACATAAAGGCCTTGTCGCACAAGTATATGATCGTGTTTCTCTAGGTTTTTTAGAAGATAGAGGATTTAATCTGATATATACGACTCATTTTGCTAAATTGAATGTACGAGATTATGCTGGTGAACCAGTTGTTACGGTTGATGAATTAGAGCCAGATCTAAAGCAAGAGTTATTAATACTGCTGCGCGATCATTATGAACGCATCCATCGTACTAATCCGGCTTCCAAGAATATAAACTATCAAGATTGGCTATTTGATAATCACCATTTTGATTTGAAACATAGCATTGTAAGATTATCACAGCAACACATTGTCGCGGTCATTCTAATTTTTGAAAATGAGAATGACTTTAAACTTGGCTGGACATTTGGGGATGATATGGCGATATTACTTGATCTTTGGCGTGATTTATTAGGTATATTGCCAGTTGGAAAAGTATTATACGCAGAATTTAAAAGTAATGATTTGTTCGCAATGAGTGTATATGACACATTCATGTGGCATGATATTGATACCGTGGCGCAAACGTTGCTTTGGCAAGATACGTCAAAGAACTTGCGTAATGTCTAAAATCAGCTACAATAATATAAGAGTAACTATGTCGTCGGATTAAAAAACAAGACAAATAAGGATTAACATGTATCGACCATTATTTCCAATGTGCTATACATGAGCGTCAGTTAACACGGTTAGAGGGGGAAATATATGCCCGGAAGTAAAATACTGGCGAGCGCGCATTATGTACCAAATGACATAGTGACCAATGATGATTTGGCACAAATAATAGATACCAATGATGAATGGATACAATCACATACAGGTATTAAAACAAGACATATATCATTACAAGGTGAAAATACGAGTGATTTAGCAACGCAAGCTGCTAAATTAGCATTAGCGCAAGCTCATATGAAGCCAGAAGACATCGATCTAATTATTGTAACAACATTTACACCCGATGGATTAGCACCATCGACTGCAGCACTAGTACAGCGCAATTTAGCAGCAAAAAATGCTTGGGCTTATGATATTGTGACTGCCTGCGCTGGTTTTGTGTTTGGTTTGAGTACGGCAGATAAATTTATTCGCTCAGGGACTTACAAAAATGCACTTGTAATCGCTGCTGAGGTTAATTCAAAGATGATGGATTTCTCAGACCGTACAAGCACCGTTTTTTTTGGTGATGGGGCGGGAGCTGTAGTAATGACGGCAGATGAGCATGGCGATGGCATAGTTGCTGGAGAGGAGATGCATACAATTGGAAATGCAGATGTTGTGCATTCGGGTCGTATTGCACCTTTAACGCAGCTGTCACCAGATAATTATCCTAAGATAGATGCTTTTTCGCAAATTGGACGCGACGTTTTTAACGAAGTGACAGAGTTAATTCCACAGCACATTTACAGTTTTTTAGAAAATAAATCTTTAAAACCTAGTGACGTAGATTATTTTATACCACATCAAGCCAATCTCAGGCTGATTGAATATATTGCAAACGCATTAAATGAACCAATCGATAAATTTTCAACAAACGTCATTCGTAACGGTAATACTTCTTCTGCTGGCATAGCTATTGGTTTTGACGAACTCAGACAATCAGTTAATCTAAAGGGTAAAAGAGTACTATTGACAGGTTTTGGTGCAGGATTTACTTACGGTAGCATACTGTTTGAATTTTAAAGAATAAGTTAAATGCATTAACAAAACATAAGTTTAAAAAAAAGGTAGAATCAGTCATTTTTGTTTGATGAATTCTATCTTTTTTATTGGTAAAAAATAATAAGCGCACGTTAAATTCCCAATGAGATAGATGAATAGCGTGTATTTCTGTTTGCGTAATATAAATGAAACATTGTTATAAAATTGACAAATTGAAACAACGCTGATGTTATAAAAGGTAGATATACTAGAGAATGTTATTAAGATTTGTATAACAACAGGTCTAAAAATTAATAATCATAATAAAATTTAAACATTTGGAGCTTATATCAATGACAAGTAATTTAAAGAAGACATTATTAGCAACAGCTGCAGGTGTTGCTACCTTAGTTGGTGGACATGCCGTTGCATCTGCTGATACAGTTGAAGTGCAAACGGGTGATACTTTGAGTGGTATTGCTCACGCAAATAATACATCAACAGAAGATCTAGCAAAAGCAAATAATATTACTGACCAAAATTTGATTATAGCAGGTCAAAAGTTGACAGTATCTACACCAGCATCTTCAGCAGTTTCTGCAGATGGCACGACATATACTGTTCAAACTGGTGACACGCTATCAAAGGTGGCACAACAAACTGGTATTAATATTGAAACCTTGTCTAGCATAAATGATTTGTCAAATCACGATTTTGTACTAGCAGGCCAAGTATTAGCATTAAAACAAGCAGTGTCTCAGAATACTGTACCAACAGTTACTGCAACAGAACAACAAGCTATTACACCAGAAACAACGACCGAAAAATTGTCATACATTGCTGCTGCTGATACGAATAAAGATAATTTCATGTCAATGGATGAATACAATACGTATAAAGCTAATGGTGGTAATACTACTACTGTAGCACAAACACCACAAGTACAAGCAACTGCGCCAGCTGCTACAGAACAAGTGACTCAAGTGTCAACAAATACTGCACCACAGGCGGCACCAGCTGCTTCGTCAGATGCTCAAGCATTGGTAAATTCTTTGAACGCAAAGCGTGCATCGTTAGGTTTGGCACCTGTAACATTAAATGCTAGTTTGTCAGCACGTGCACAAGAACGTGCTGAGAATGCTGCAGCTAATGGTGGTATCCCAACGAACCACTTTTCAACTAACGGTGAGGTAGTTGCTAACGGTTTCTCAAGTGGTTCTGTTATTGATGCTTGGTTTAATGAAACAAATATGAGTACGCCAAATGGTCAACCTGGTCACCGTATGTGGGTTGCTAACGCACGCGCCTCATCTGTAGGCTTTGGTATCGTTGGCGGCATTATTGTCGGCGAATCAGATGCTGGTCAATTTTAATCAGAACATTCTATGGCAGGCAAATGGCTTGACGTCGCACTAACGCAGTTGGGGAAATCTTATCATTCTTCAGGTGCGTTTGTTGCGTTCGTTATGAACACATCTAAAATAGGAATAAACGCTAAAAGTAGTCAGTGGTCTCCAGCGCTTAATACTCTTGTACAAGAACTATCTGATTTAAAAAAGATAGAAAATTCACGTCCAGGAGATTTATTGTTTTGGGGAAAACGGGATCATCCTTATAGTGTTGGTATTTATATCGGTGGGGGTCACTTTATTTCAGTGGCTGAAAAAGGTTCAGTGGTTAATGTGCAAGTATTAAACAATAATTGGTATCCAGATTTTTCTGGCAGTGTTCTTTGAAATATAAATGAAATGATTTTGAAGTCGTTTAGTAATAAAGCGTGCTAAAAATGCTTTTTTGTAATACAAATAATACTTTGATAACAAAGTGAAAAAATTATAAAACATGTATGTTATGCTATTTTGATATACTTATCACTGTTGAGGTAAACTCACATGACACTAAATTTTAAAAACTAACTAAGAAGCCATTAACTTTTAAGGAGAACATACCTACTATGAAGTCATCAACTATTATCAAATCTGCTGTTGCTGCCGGCGCTCTTGCCGTTGCCGGCGTTACCTCTGTATCGGCTGACACAATTAATGTTAAAGCTGGAGATACACTAACTAAGCTTGCTGCCGAACATGGTACAACAGTTGCTGAATTGGCTCAAAAAAATGGAATTGAAAATACTAATTTAATTTTTATTGGACAACAATTAAACACACAAGTATCAACTAAGGCACCATCACAAGAGGCTACAACTTCTAAGAAGTCAGCAGCTGGAACATATGCTGTTAAGGCTGGCGATACATTATATCGCATTGCTGCTAACAATGGTGTATCAGTTGCCGAATTAGCAACTGCAAACAGTATCCAAAATATTAATTATATTTCAGTTGGTCAAGTGCTAAATTTTGCAGCTAATGCAACACCAGCACCTGCTGCATCAACACCAGCACCTGCTGCATCAACACCAGCACCTGCTGCATCAACACCAGCACCTGCTGCATCAACACCAGCACCTGCTGCATCAACACCAGCACCTGCTGCATCAACACCAGCACCTGCTGCATCAACACCAGCACCTGCTGCATCAACACCAGCACCTGCTGCATCAACACCAGCACCTGCTGCATCAACACCAGCACCTGTTGCACCAACACCAGCACCTGTTGCACCAACACCAGCACCTGTTGCACCAACACCAGCACCTGTTGCACCAACACCAGCACCTGTTGCACCAGCAGCAGATTCAGCTGCACAGACATTGGTGAACTCTTTGAACGCAAAGCGCGCTTCATTAGGATTAGCACCTGTATCATTGGATGCTGGTTTGTCAGCGCGTGCCCAATCACGTGCCCAAAATGCTGTAGCCAATGGTGGTTTACCAACTAATCATTTTGCTACTAATGGTGAAGTAGTTGCATCTCAGTGGGAAATTGGGAAAGTTATTGATGCATGGTATAACGAAACTAACATGATAACTACTGGTACACCTGGTCACCGGATGTGGGTTGCTAACGCACGCGCAACTTCTGTAGGATTTGGTATCGTTGGCGACACAATTGTTGCTGAATCAAACGTCGGACAATACTAATAATCTCTCAAACGCCCGCAAGGCGTTTTTTATTTTGTATAATAGTAATAGAGGATAATAATGTTATGACGTTAGATTTTACTGAATTATCACCAAATGAATATACTGAGTTTGAGAGTCAGCACCCTTTAGGAACATATACACAATCAATTGCACAATACAAATTGCTTATCCAACGTGGCCATAAACCACGTTTATTAGGTGTCAAAAACGATGGTCGAGTAGTTGCTGCCGCATTGGTAATGACTGAATCAACACGGTTTGGATCAGTTTTTTTATTTGATCGTGGGCCATTATTAGATTTTAATGATACAAGTTTATTGGTTTTCTTTGTCCGTGAAGCACGTCAGTTTGCAAAAAAAATTGGCATACTCTATATACAATGGGAGCCTAATGTCACATATGCAAAGACTGATAATAAAGGCAATTTAATTGAAACGCCAAACGACACGTTTTTAAAATTAATGTCTCAACGAGGTTTTGAACATCAACCATTTGAATTTGGTATGTCGACAACTGGCTCACCGACTTGGGAATATGTTAAAGACTTGTCTCATTTGTCTGACAGTAAGACAATTAGCAAGTCTTATGGTAAAAATGTGCAGTATTATCTCAAAAAAAATCAACAATTTGGCATTAAACTACGTGAATTATCACGTGAAGATTTACCAGAATTTAAATTATTAACGCAGAAAACGGCTGATCGGCTACAATATCATGACAAAGATCTATCTTTTTATGAAATGGTTTATGATACATACGCTGATGATGCAACATTTATTTTTGCAGAATTGAACTTTGAAACCTATATTGCTGAGGAAAATCAAAAAATTATTATTTTAAATCAAAAGTTAGATAAATTACAGATGAAAATTGATAAGTATCCAACTCAAGATAAATTTAAAAGGCAATATAACGAGTTTGATGATCAGAAGCAGCATCATATCAAACGCGTTGAAAAGGCAACTCAGCAAATGCAGGCGGCTGGTAAATCATTGGTTGTAGTGGCTGGGGCATTATTTATTCAGCAACCACAAGAGATGACATATTTGTATTCTGGCACTTATGAAGCATATAAAGACTATTATGGTCCTTATCAAATTCAGGATAAATTAATTCAAAGAGCAGTTGCTAATGGCATAAAAAAGTATAATTTTTACGGTATATCTGGTAGATTTGATGGATCAGATGGGGTGTTAGGCTTTAAAACAGCTTTTGATGGCGAAGCACGGCAACTAGTGGGTAGTTTTGTATTGCCTGTTCAACCAATTAAGTATAAAATTTATCGACTTTTGAAAAAAATAACAGGTAGACAATAATTTGTTGAGATGTGATAAATTTTTGTTAATATGTGGCGAACCACTCAATTTTTAATGGTATAATACTTATTATTGACTGGGGGAACTATGGATAATCAAAATTTTAGTCGCGCTGCGCGACGTGAACAAAATGATAGAAATAAAGAACCATCACGAGGTCCAAAACCACCGAAGCCACCACGTAAACGCAAGAAAATTTGGCGTTGGATACTGATGATTATTCTTATAATTTTTGTTGTTGGTGGCATTGTATTTGCAAGAGCGTTGCATAATATTCATAAATCAGTGGATAGCATGCAACGAAGCGCAAATATTACTAAAGCACGTGATGTTAAACAAGTTATGAAAGATGGCAAGCCGTTTTCAGTTCTGGTTTTAGGGACGGATACTGGTGCATTGCAACGAGATCGCACTGGACTAACAGATTCGATGATGATAGTCACTATTAACCCGAAAACTAAAACAACAACGATGATGTCCATACCACGCGATATCATGATGGCTATTTCTGGTGCAGAGAATACGTTTCCGCAAAAGTTAAATGCTGCTTTTCCGATTGCTGGTGTGGGATCAGCAATGATGACGCTGCAGAATTATCTTAATGTGCCAATTGATTTTTACGTTTTAGCTAATATGGGTGGATTAGAAAAAATGATAGATCAAGTAGGTGGGGTAAAAGTCGCATCACCATTGACTTTCACCTATACACCGGAAGCGGACACAACGCCGGAAACTTATAAATTTGTTAAGGGACAGGAACAATTTCAATATGCAAAAGATGGCAAAAATTTCAAATCCTTTGCAACTATGAATGGTAATGCAGCATTGTCATTTTCACGTATGCGATATGATGATCCACAGGGTGATTATGGTCGACAGTTACGTCAAAGATTAGTCTTGAAAGCGATGCTAAAAAAGTCTGCTAGCCCTTCAACGTTGTTCAATTCAAAGTTTATGGCTTCTATCTCAAAAAATGTTGAGACAGATATGAACTATAATGAAATGTTGAATGCTGTAAAGAAGTATATGCCTGCCACAAAAAATCAAGTTTCTGACTACTTACATGGTGTCGGTGATATGTATGATGGTGTCAGTTATCAAATGGTACCAGAGTCAGAAAAGCAGCGTGTAACAAATAAATTACGTCAGTCGTTATCCTTGCCTGAAAAAAAGACAGGCACACAATTTGGTAGTACAGTGCCACCGCTATCTTATGGCGTAGCCGAAACAAATTTGAATACAATTAATGAGACACTAGATTCACAAAAATAAGTTTTGATAGATTAAAAAATCGATTACAAGGTAATCGATTTTTTTTACGTGATCTAGATAACATATTGACACAATTTAAATATTTTATCGATAAAATGGTATTATTGGAAGGGAAATGGTGCAGTGATTATGCAATTAACAAACAACGAGGTTCGCCAAAAAAAATATAACATTGGGATTGAAAATGAGAACAATGATTTTAGGACAACTGATCGTGAAAAACAAGTTGTCCTAACCTTATTAGGAATAGGAATACTGTCATTAGTGATTGCAACATTTTTTGATAGAAATGTTACGCAAGCAGTCATGAATCAAAATTCAATTTTTGGTAATATTTTTCAGAATTACGCTGATCAGGGTGCACAAGTTGTGACGTTTGTATCGGCAGAAGTTATTGCCTGGTATATTTGGCGTCGATTGAATGAACATTTGATTAAATACATTATGACTGGGGGCATGCTGCTACTAGCATTAAACCAACTACTAGCATTGTTACAAGATGCGTTAAGTTATACATTTTCAATGTTAAATAATATAGCTCATGGTGTTCCCATGGGCGTAGCAAATAATACAGCAGCTGTTCAAAATTATCCGGAAATATTACGTTGGTCACTCGCAATTATCTCATGGCTTATTTTATCGTGGTTATTTGCTAATTGGTTAAATAAAAAATCAGATGTCGATCTGAAATATCTTATCATTGTTGCAGTAGTTGGTATTGCAGTAGTCTTTATTGCGCAAACAATGATAGGGGATATGAAGACCTTGTGGGGTCGGTTTAGACCTTATGAAATGACAACAGTTTCAGGGCAAACAATGAGCGAGTTTACACCTTGGTATCATATGAATGGTATAAATGGGCATAACTCTTTTCCTTCAGGTCATACGATGTCAGGTTGGTTATTCTTATATTTAGCTTTTTTTGTACCACGTGATAATATATCTATGCAACGAAAAATGGTCATTTTTGGCTTAGCAATGGGTATTTTGACGGCTATGAGTCGTGTGAGAATAGGTGCACATTGGTTGAGTGACGTGACAGTGTCAAGTATACTAGTTGGTTTGTTAATATTTGCTGCTAGTAGGTTAATAGGTGCACATTTCGTAGAAAATCACGACATGTCATTATAAATATTGAAAAAGCGAGCGTACTCATTTTTCTGAGTACGCTCGTTTCATGTTTTGTGTAAAAGGAATCCCCTTGCGCCACAAGTAACCACGGTAATAACTTTCCATAGAAGTTATTTGTGTGAGTGAGGTAAGTGGCAGAACAAATTTTAACCATAACATATCAGTAGTAAAAAATGGGATAGCCATCATCGAAGCAGTAATGAGATAAATAATAATGCGACCCTTTAAGGGTAATTTACGGCCAAAAACAGCTTCATCGACATACTTAATATAGTAACGGTTATTGTGCAACCAAGTTTCCAAACGTGGTGAAGATTTGGACCATAAAATGGCAGTTAAAACATAAAAACCTGTGGTCGGTAAACCTGGGATCCAAATTGCAATGGTGCCAATTGCAAAGCTAATGATGCCGAGGCCAATATAAATTATTTTCATAATCATATTGTAACATGTTTAAATCCCCGTGTTGACGTCTTTTTTGATATACTAGTAAGTAATAAATAAGATCTAGGATGCCAATATGAGCTATTTAGCAATTGTCGATCTTGGGAGTAATTCAGCTCGTATGGTAGTTGAAGAACTACATGATGACGGCACATACACGGAATTAATCCGTGAAAAACAGGATACACGTATTGCGCAAAATATGGGACATGATCTCATTTTAAAAGAATTACCTATTGCTCGCACAATTTCGGCATTGAAATATTTTCAAACGAAGTATGCTAGCTTTAAACCAGAAGTGCGAGCAATTACAACGGCCGCGGTCAGAATGGCTGTGAATCAGGCCGAATTTTTGGCACGTGTAAAATTGGAAACGGGTATTGAATTTCAAGTGTTAACTGGCGAAGAGGAGGCGCATTATGATTATCTGGGCGTGATGTCTACCTTAACAGTTGATGAAGCTGTTATATTAGATACCGGAGGCGCATCAGTAGAAATAATTGCTGTGACAGATGGTAAAAATATAGCTGATGTGAGTTTGCCTTTTGGTGCAGTTTCTTTGTCGGAACAATTTAATTTAGCAAATGATATTAATCAGTCTGACATTCAATTAGCTTGTGATAGCATCTTAAAACAATATAAAACATTGCCGTGGTTATCTAACAATCAGCAGAAACCGGTAATTTTATTAGGCGGAGCCAATCGTTCGTTAGCCCGTATGGGGCGCATTGCCCTAGGTACCATGTCGGTGAATAATTTTCATGGATTTAGTATGACAGTTGAGCAAGTAACAACCATTTTTGAAGAAATTCGATACATGACAAGATCTCAACGGGAGCATATTGCGGGTCTGGAAATCGCAAGGGCTGATATTATTGTTAGCGGTTTGTTACCATTATTGAATTTGATGTATACTATTAATGCACCAAGAGTGATTTTTTCAGAAAGTGGCGTACGTGAAGGCTTAATTGCCGAAACAATAAAAAATAATGGCTAAAAAATATTATGAATTGACGCCGAATGAACGTTTGGCTTTTTTGAATTTAAATGAGCATGTGAAAGCAGAGTTACAAGCTAATCAAAGTGACAATAACGCACAAATTGTTGAAAATTATATGAGTGATTTTCGTGTGCCTATGGGTTTGTTAAAAGATATTATCATTGATACACATCTAGTTAATGTACCTATGGCAATCGAAGAACCAAGTGTCATTGCAGCAGCAAATAATGGGGCTAAACTTTTAAATAGTGGTGGTGGTGTTGCTGTCAAGCTACCAGAACGTACGGCAATGATTGGGCAAATATTATTTTATGGTGTTAATTTTCATACACTTCATCAGTTTGTGACAACACATCAAGAAGAAATATTCGACATAGCTAAACGTGCGAAACCCTCTATTTATAAGCGTGGTGGTGGTTTAGTGACAGTTAACACACGCCAAATTTCTGATGATGAAATGAGTGTTGATTTCAAAATTGATACAAAAGATGCTATGGGTGCAAACATTGTTAATACAATACTAGAAGCAGAAGTCAGTTTGTTTTCAGAATTTGACAAACATATTCTAGGCGCAATTCTCACTAATTATGCGATGGCACAATTGGTAACAGTCATCGGGAATGTTACTTTCGAAGCAATAGGTGGTCGAGACATAGCTGAAAAAATTGTGGCATTGAATCGATTTTCTAAGAATGATTCATATCGTGCGGTGACTGAGAATAAAGGATTATTTAACGGAATAGGTGCCGTTGTATTGGCAACTGGCAATGATTGGCGTGCTGTAGAGGCCAGTGGACATGCTTATGCTAGTCAAGATGGGCATTATCGATCACTAACACATTGGACAATTGTCGATGAACAATTACATGGTGAATTGACGCTGCCAATATCAGTGGGTACAGTCGGTGGCGTGATAACAGCCATGAATCAGGCAAAAAACGTACTTGACATTATTCATACAAAATCAGCAGATGAATTACGCGGTATTATTTTAGCCGTTGGGTTAGCACAGAATCTTGCGGCTTTAAAAGCCATTGCAGACGGCGGTATACAACGAGGTCATATGCGAATGCAATATCGAGCACTGGCTGTACAGGTAGGTGCGTTGCCACAAGAAGTGCCAATACTAGTGTCAAAATTAACTTCGTTGCCACAAGTAGATGCAGCCAGAGCCACTGAAATATTAATGGAGATGAGAAGATGAGTCCTAAAATTGAAACATTATTAAATGCAGTGAATGAAATATATCCAGGGAAAGTCATGACACGTGTGTCCGGTGAAAAAACAGACGAGTTACATATTGATCGTGTGAGCCAAGAAATATTAGGTGACAGATTATTAATAGAATTAGCAGAAGGCACACAATCTGATTTTTTATTTGGTAATGAGTTATTGAAAATGTTACTCACTTTAAATGGTGTGATACCGCAAATATTTTTTGCGCTAACTTTTCAAGATGACACACTTGATCAACAATTAATTCAAATTGCAACGCGTATGCACCGTACTGTTGTTCATACAATTACATATCGTGAACTTAAAAAGCAAGGCGTTTTAACTACTGAAACGGCAGTATCCTATTTAGCGGGCGTACAGTCAGAATTAACGGTTGAAAATGGCGAGTTAGACGATGAGAGCCTTTGGCGTTTATTGACGTTATTAGATGCGCTAGTATTTGCTGATGCGAGTGGGGCAGATTTCTCTGAACTAGCCGACATGTACCCCTTAGCTTACACAGCAGCAACAAAACTTGTGTTACCAATTCTAACAGCTGATCTCAAGCAATCTCGTCATATTCGTCGACAAATCACACAGCTGTTTGCTAGTGTTGATAACACGTTGACGGAATGGGGGAAACCTACAGTTAATGCAAAAGAGTATGTGACAGTAACAAGCGTACTATCACAGCGCCAATTAGAGTTGCCAGTGAGTCAAGTATTTACAATTTTCCATTCTGAGATGACTGATTTTCAAACGAAAAAAACAGCTTATGTTGGTTTAAATCAAGTAGATTCTCAAAATAGTTTTGTGATTACAAAACCAGATAATCAAGATTCAGCAGATTTTTTTAAGGCACTTTATAAGATGAAAGTTGGTGATCTGTTTAAACAATTAGCATTGCCATATATTAATAGAAAATAGATTAGAAGGAAAATATGTTAGTCACACCAAAAATCCAAGAACGCTTTGATTCAGCAAAACAGATTGTTTTTATGACGGGTGCAGGTGTATCAACCGCCTCAGGTATTCCGGATTATCGATCTAAGAATGGTATTTATAATGGTGTCGACTTACGACCAGAATATTTATTATCTAAAACAGCTTTTCGTAACGAACCAGAAAAGCAGTATCAATTTATGATTGATAATATGTATTTTCCGATGGCAAAGCCTAATATCATTCATGATAAAATGGCTGAATTAACTCAGCATAACAAAGCTAAGATTATTACACAAAACGTGGATGACTTACATGTTAAAGCTAACAGCAAACCAGATAATTTAGTACGTTTTCATGGTTCTTTATATGATATCTATGCACCAATTGATGGTGAAAAAACGGATGTGATGGCATACTTAAAGTCAATGACACGTTTAGACGGTGCTGTCTTACGTCCAAACATAACTTTTTATGAAGAAATGCCATTTGATGTTGATAAATCCGTAATGTGGGTTCAATCAGCAGATTTAATTGTTGTTGTCGGCACAAGTTTTCGTGTTTATCCATTTGCAGGACTATTAAATTATGCCAATACAAAGGCAACGATAATGTCAATTAATCTTGAGCACATAGAGACATCTTTTAATGTTGATCAAATTATTGGGGATGCGACAGATTTTTTCGATGAGTTAAAAATTTAACCAGCTTGCGCTGGTTTTTTTTAATTTTAAAATTATGATGCACTTATTTTGATTGTGGATTTTAAATGCAACGTTTTTGAATGCTAAAACATTAAGCAAAAACAGAAAATATTGCTTACGTGTAGCAACCAACAGTACTTGCATAAAAAAGTTCTGAGAGTATACATACTATGATATTGATCAAATGGAATTTGGATTAAATTGCTGAAAAGTGAGTAAAATAAAAACAAAAAAATCGTCAAATGTATGATGATTTTTTATTTATATTTATATATGAAACATATTTCATTTAAAAGTGGTATATTAAATATAGCTATAAAATATTGTGAGGAATATTATGACGCAAATGAAAATGAAACAAACACCATATATTATTGGTATCTCTTTAAACTTAATTTTTGTGCTGACGGAGTTGTTATTTTCGCAGTTGGCGCATTCGACAGCTTTATTTGCTGATGCATTTCATAATTTGAGTGATGTATTAGCACTTGTTATTGCTTGGTTAGCTGTTGTTGTATTTGGTCTAAAAGCCACCAAAAAACATACTTACGGTTGGCATAACTTATCAATACTAGCTAGCCTTTTTAACACATTTCTATTGATAGGCGCCGTGCTTATTATTTTTTATGAAGGTATTTCTGACTTAATTGATCCGCCAACAGTAGCTACAAATGGTAAGACTGTGATGATTGTTGCTGCTATTGGTATCGGAATTAATTTTTTTACTGCTATGCTTTTTAAAGCAAGTGGGGCACCAGATGAACATGGTCATCATCATGAACAAGATCTTAATTCTAAAACAGCATATATTCATTTATTAGCAGATGCAGGAGTGTCTGTTGGTGTTATTGCCGGTGGTCTATTAATTCAGCTCACTAAATGGCCAATGATTGATGCAATTATTTCCATGATTATTGGGGTTATTATTATCGTTACCTCTTGGTCAGTTATGGCATCGACATTTAATTTGGCAATTAATGGTGTACCAGATAAAGTTGATGCGGATGGTATTTTAGAGTATTTAAACACTAATAAAAATATTGTGCAATTGCATGATTTACATATTTGGCCACTGTCAACGACAGAAGCAGCTTTAACGGTTCATTTATCTGTTATAGAGGGTGTTGAAACACAAAAAATACTTGATGATGTATCACAAGTATTACGTCAAAATTTTAATATCAACCATGTTACCATTCAAATTGAAACATCTATTTCCTCACAACCATGTAATTTAATTTAACATGTAATGAAAATGTAATATTTTCATGAAAGGGCTTACAAACACTGATAAAACAATTTTTTTTGCCATTTAATAATAAAAAGAGCAATCATTATAATAAAATAACGATTGACTAACATATTTGTTGTTGACGAATTTTTTTAAAAGTGTAATATGTATTATGTATTAGGGCAGAGATAGCCGAGTTAGATACCTTTCATAAGCTTTCAACAACTAAGTTGAATGAAATTCTTTATGAAAATTATTTAGCACTTTAATACGTGTTTAGCTCACCGTTAAGTAGCTTAAAAGTGATATTTAAATGCGTATTTTAGTCAAAATTCGTTTGTTTTTGTCTTGAGGAGAAATCTAAAGGAGACTTAGAATGGATAATTCTAAAAAAACACAAGATCATCACATTGTTCAAGATGCGAGTGATACTTTAAGTTTGAGCGATGTTAACAGCTCAATTGAAACGCCAAAGGATGGCTCTTTCTGGCGTAAATTATTGGCTTTTTCGGGCCCTGGCGCTTTAGTTGCTGTTGGGTATATGGATCCAGGTAACTGGGTGACATCTGTAGCTGGTGGTGCACAATATAGATATGTACTTTTATCAATCGTGCTTATCTCAAGTTTGATGGCTATGTTACTACAATATATGGCTGGGAAATTGGGTATTGTTAAGCAAGAAGATTTAGCTCAAGCCACCCGTGATCGAACTAATAAAGTTAGTGGATTTGTATTGTGGATCATGACAGAATTAGCTTTGATTGCCACTGATATTGCTGAAGTTATTGGTGGAGCCATTGCTTTGCATTTGTTGTTTGGCTGGTCAATGATTGCATCAGTTTTGACAACTGCTTTTGATGTTATTCTATTACTATTATTAATGAAGTTCGGATTCCGTAAGATTGAAGCGATTGTGATGACATTAATCATTACAATTCTGGTTATCTTTGCTTACCTAGTAGTTCTATCAAAGCCTGAACTAGTTTCGATGTTTGGTGGGTACTTACCACAATTACAAACATTGAATCCGCATACACCAGTTGGTGGATCATCTTCACAATTGACGTTAACACTTGGAATTATTGGTGCTACGGTTATGCCCCATAACTTGTATCTACATTCATCGATTTCTCAAACGCGTAAAGTCGATCGTCAAGATAAAGCAGCCATTAAAGAAGCTGTACGTTTTATGACATGGGATTCAAACATTCAATTAACATTGGCATTTGTTATTAATTCATTATTGTTAATTTTGGGTGCAGCATTGTTCTTTGGACATGCTGATTCTGTTGGTGCTTTTGGAGATATGTACCGTGCTTTGGGAAATAGTGATATTGCTGGAGCAGTTGCGTCACCAGTTCTTTCAACATTGTTTGCCGTTGCATTGTTAGCATCTGGTCAAAATTCAACTATTACTGGTACATTAACTGGTGAAATTGTCATGGAAGGTTTCTTACATTTACGTATCCCAATGTGGCTTCGTCGTGTTATTACGCGAGGTATAGCATTGGCGCCAGTTATCATAATTACGTTAATGTATGGTGGAGCTGAGGCGAAGCTAGATGATTTGATGGTCAGTTCTCAAGTGTTTTTAGCTATAGCATTACCATTTAGTATGGCACCTTTGGTCTACTTCACGTCTTCTAAAAAGATTATGGGTGAATTTGCTAATCCAAAATGGGTAGCAGCACTTGGCTGGATTTCGTTTATTATTTTGACTGCGTTAAACCTTTTGAGCATTTATCAACAATTAACAGGTGCATAACATATTTTATTAAAGGAGATTAATCATGAGTGAATTGAATTTAAACATTGAACCAATGCAATTTAAGAATATTGTTGTTGGTGTGGACGAATCGCAACAAGGATACTTTGCTTTGGCAAACGCGATACATCAAGCACATGAAGACGATGCAAAGCTAATCATTGCTTCTGTTTTGGAAATGGGAGATTTATCTACAATTGATGCCTTACATTTAGATGTTATTAAAGAAAAGCGTGCTGAAGTTGAAGCCAATCTGGCTAAATACAAGGCTTACGCAGAGTCAAAAGGTATTACAAATGTTACAACAATTTTTGCTGATGGTGCCAAGGCGGGTGAAGCATTATTACAAGAAGTTGTCCCAAAAGTTGATGCTGATTTAATCATTGTTGGCGCACATTCACGTGATGGTTTCTGGGATTCATTGGGATCACAAGCAGCATATATTGCACGTCATGCTAAGATTTCATCGATGGTTGCTCGTAGCAGTAAATAATATATTGGTAATTTATTAAAAGTCGTCTGTTGACGACTTTTTTATATGAAAACACGAAACCCTGATGGTTATATTGAACCATCAGGGTATTTTTAGTGAGAGTTTAGGAGGGAGTTTTAAATATTTAAAAAGAGAAATGTTACCCATTGGGTTTCGTGTGCAGAACTGCTTCATCTGCAAATAAGAATCATAGATTAGTACCTGCCTTTCTAAAACTTGTCGTTGTTTGAGATGACTTGTTTTATTGTTGTCATTAATATAACCCTCAAAGATTAAATTAGTATAAAATATAACAAATAACGATTTGAAAATGGATACGCTATATTCAGTTCTCTAACTGTTATAATAGAGCTATGAAAAAAGAAATAATCATTGAATTAGAACAAATTTTTAAAGTGTTAGGTAATAAACAGCGTTTAATAATTCTCGAATTATTACGAGATCGCCCTTATACTGTATCGGAAATCATTTTGCGTTTAGGCATGGAACAATCTGCCGTTTCACATCAATTAAAAGTATTACGTGAGGCAAAACTTGTTCAGACGACCAGAAGAGGACGTGAAATTTTGTATTGTTTAAGTGACTCTCATATCTTGATATTATTAGATAACGCATTAAAGCATGTGGCACACGCTTTTCAACACGAAGACAATTAGAAAATAAAAAGGTTGACGCTGTTTCATATTTTTGGTATTCTTATGTAGTTGTTTAAAATAATAAAGCAACAGGTGATTATTTGCCGTTGTGGCGGAATTGGCAGACGCGCTGGACTCAAAATCCAGTGGTGGCAACACCGTGTGGGTTCGACTCCCACCGACGGCATTAATTTAAAAACACTGTGAACTCAGTTTAAGAACTGAATTCACAGTGTTTTTTATTGATTAGAAATAATGATATATTAAAAAATGGTCGAAGGTAAATAAGTGCACAACTAACTGATTAACGTCTATCAATTAGTTGTAAGAAAAACACGCCTACTTTGTAAGTGTATTTTTTAAAATAGTAGGTTAATTAAGCTAACCAACCGTGGGCTTGGAAATCGGTTAAAATACGATCAAATTCTTGGATTTTCATGTCATTATCCAATTGATGAGCGGTCTGGAAATCATCCCATAACTGTTGTACACGTTTAGGAACATGTGTAAGTTCTATATCACCAGTAGTTTGGCCGTATACTTCACGACGCCATTCTGAAATAATATTATATTCTAATCCGTTCATGATAATTATCTACCTTCAATGATAAAATTTTAGTTAGATATATAATATAACACATAATTCAATATTCGCATATATATTAGTTATCTAAAAATAAAAAATGAGTGTTTGTAAAATAAATTATAATACGTGGTTCAGTTGATTGAGAATGAAATAGCTATGGAACAGTCTTATCAAAAAATAATCAGTGTAATATTTAAAAAGGTATATTATTTTTTGATGAGAGATAAATGGGTTTAAAATAAACTGTTTAATAATAGTAGGGGCATAAAAATATCAGGTGGCAATATTTCGTTATATATAAACAATAGTAAATTAAGTGACATGTTGTTTTATGAACCACTTGTTGTTAAAAATCAAATATGAAAAACCACGATACGATTTGTATCGTGGCCGATGCAATCGCAATGACCGCTTTTCCGTTAAGCGGCCAAAACGATCGAATTTGATTCAATAGAATAATTCAAAAGTTATGACCCCCTTTCCTAGATTAGTTACATTATATAACCACAAATGTTAAAAATCAATATATATGTTTCTAAACAATTAGGGATATTTAAATGTCTGAATTTGAAATTTTAAATTAAGTACTGACTAATTTTGACAATAACGTGAAAAAAATAGCCTTAAGGGGGAAATGACACCCAGACTATGTTTTTAGAATAATTATCAAAACAAATAATGATATAATTAAAGCGTTGAAGCTTGAAAATTAGGCTTTTTTCAGGTATTCTAGTATTAGTTGTAATTGGCGCTTTTTGTGCTGAACAAACTTGAAACGGAGCAAAAAAATTGACAGTCGAAGAGTTTATTTTAGCAGTTAAAAACGCTGGTATTACTTTAACAAAACATCAAATTCAGCAGTTTGAAGATTATTTTGACATGTTAATCGCCACTAATGAACATGTTAATTTAACGGCTATTACCGAAAAAAATGATGTTTATTTGAAACATTTTTATGATTCACTAACGGTTTCATTTTATGAACAAGATCTTCAGACAGCTGAAAAAACGCTAATTGATATTGGAACAGGCGCAGGTTTTCCGTCCTTACCACTAAAAATTGTTTTCCCACAGTTAAAGATAACAATGGTTGATTCACTTCAAAAGCGCATCAATTTTTTACAAGAAGTAGTGACTACCCTTGATTTATCTGGTGTTGAAATCATTCATGGCCGTGCTGAAGACATTGGTCAAAACTTAAGGTATCGTGAAGCATTTGATTATGCTACGGCACGTGCTGTAGCCCGGACAAGTGTATTAGCTGAGTATACATTACCGTTTGTTAAAAAAGGTGGCAAGTTTATCGTTATGAAGGGTGCCGCTGCACAGCAAGAATTAGCAGATGGGAAACAGGCCTTAGCCACACTAGGCGGGGTGTTGCACGATGAATTTGAATTTTCGTTGCCTAATGGTGATGTGCGGTATATTCAAATTGTAAATAAAAATAAAAAAACACCAAAACAATATCCGAGACAGGCTGGAACGCCTAGTAAAAAACCAATCGGATAACAAACATGTACATGATGAGTGAACATGTTGATAGAAAGGACGTCAAAATCACATGGCACAAATAATTGCATTAGCCAACCAAAAAGGTGGCGTCGGAAAAACAACGACAAGCGTTAACTTAGGTGCAGCATTGGCACAAGCTGGTAAACGTGTGTTACTGGTAGATATAGACGCGCAAGGAAATGCTACAAGTGGCTCTGGTGTCGATAAGTCTGAATTGGCGCGTGATAGCTATGATGTTATGGTTGATCTTGTACCCATAAGAGAAGTTATTGTGCCAACAGATAATTACGATTTAGTACCGGCTACAATTCAGTTGTCCGGGGCAGAAATTGAGTTGGCAGGTCAAGAAAAACGTGAATATCGCTTAAAAAAAGCGTTATCAGAGGTCAATGATGATTACGATTTTATTTTGATAGATAATCCACCGGCTCTAGGCTTATTGACTGTTAATGCTTTTACAGCGTCTGATGCGATTCTTATTCCTGTTCAAACCGAATTCTATGCGTTAGAAGGACTAGGACAGTTGCTAAATACGATTGAACTAGTTCGTCAACAGTTTAATGCTGATCTAGATATTTCAGGTATTTTACTGACCATGTATGACGGTCGCACAAATTTGGCCAAACAAGTTTCTGAGGAAGTACGTAATTATTTCGGCGACAAGGTTTACACGACCGTTATTCCTCGTTCTGTACGTTTGAGCGAAGCCCCCTCATACGGACAGGCAATTATTGATTTTGATCCACGTTCAATTGGGTCAAAAGTCTATAGTGAGCTTGCACAGGAGGTCTTAAAACAATATGGCAATTAAAAAAGGTGGCCTTGGCAAAGGCTTAGGCGGGTTGTTTAATGCAAATAATGTGACTGAAGAAGCCTTAGCACATACAAAATCAGTTACAAAAAAAGTGACAGACGGTGAAAGTATTGTGCTGATTGAGCTGCCTGATATTGAAGTTAATCCATTTCAGCCACGTCATCATTTTAATGACGACAAGCTGCAAGAATTAGCACAGTCTATCAAAGAAAATGGTGTGCTGACACCAATCATTGTACGCCGTTACAACAAAAAATATCAAATCATTGCTGGTGAACGTCGCGTGCGTGCGTCAAAGTTAGCCGATTTAGTACACATTAGCGCTATTATACGAGATGTTGATGATGACACGATGGCTGCTGTTGCTTTAATTGAAAATTTGCAACGTGATGATTTAGATGCCATTGAAGAGGCACAAGCTTATGATGGCTTAATGAAACAGTTGCAATTGACACAAACACAAGTAGCTGAAAAAATTGGGAAAGATCGTACGACTGTAACAAATGCCTTGCGTCTTTTAAAACTACCACAAACTGTACAAACGTTAGTAGAAACTGATGATCTTTCAATGGGACACGCCCGTGCATTATTGGGTTTAAAAGATAAAACACAAATAGAAAAAATAGCACAATCGATTGTTATGCAAGGTTTGAATGTCCGTCAAGTTGAATCACTGGTTAGAAATATGAATGATGGCTCGACAGACAAGACAGTTAAAACAGTCTCACCATTTGCTATGTCAGTAGCAACTCAACTTGAAGAAAAATTTGGCACAAAAGTCAAAGTTAATGCTGGTAGCAAGGGCAATGGTAAAATAGAGATTAACTATATGTCAAATGATGATTTGAGTCGTATTTTAAATTTGCTTGATATTGAGGTTGATTAGTATGATAGAACCATTAAATTACAAATTAAATGACATTGTAGAGATGAAAAAGCCTCATGCTTGCGGCACTAATGCATGGCAGGTAACACGTGTCGGTGCAGATATTAAATTGATTTGCACGCAGTGCGGGCGTGGCATTATGATGTCACGTTTTGATTTCAATAAACGATTAAAAAAAATTTTAGTATCAGCTGAGGCTGAATAATCTCTTTTAACTAGGAAAGGAAACGTGATTTAAATCGTATTGATGTCGTAAACTTCTTTTTGATCATAAAATGTTCTGTAAAAAAATAAGTTTCGAATTGAAAACCATTTGTCACATAATTTGAAATATGGCACTTACAGCTGGAATTGTCGGCTTGCCAAACGTTGGCAAGTCAACATTATTTAATGCAATAACTAAAGCAGGCGCAGAAATGGCTAATTACCCGTTTGCCACAATTGAACCTAACGTTGGCATGGTGGAGGTACCAGACGATCGTTTAGCACGTATTCAAGAAATAGAGCCTGCAGACAAAATTATACCAACGACATTTGAATTTACTGATATTGCTGGTATTGTAAAAGGTGCCTCACAAGGCGAGGGACTTGGCAATAAGTTTTTGGAAAATATTCGCCAAGTAAACGCTATTATCCATGTTGTGCGTGCTTTTGATGGGGATGATATTATTCATGTTAATGGCGTTGTGGATCCATTAGATGACATTGACACGATTAATACTGAATTGATCTTAGCTGATCTTGAGACAGTGGATAAACGATACGCGAAAGTAGTACGTGCGGCTAGAGGTTCAGATAAGTTAGCTAAAGCAGAATTACTCGTATTAGATAAAATAAAACCGACACTAGAAGCAGGCCAATCTGTTCGCTCGATTAGTTTCACTGATGAAGAAGAAAAATTAGTTAAGGGATTATTTTTGTTAACGAGTAAGCCAGTGCTTTATGTTGCTAATTTGGCAGAAGATGACATGGCTGATCCTGAATCATCACGATATTTTAATGACATAAAGGCTTTTGCTGCAACTGAAAAAGCAGATGTCATTGGTTTGTCTGCTAGTGCTGAGGAAGATATTGCCCAGTTGGCAGAAGAAGATAAAGCAGAATTTTTGGAAATGGCTGGTGTAACAGAACCAGGCTTAAACAAATTAATTCGCGCGGCATACCATTTACTTGATTTAAGAACCTTTTTTACGGCTGGTGGGAAAGAAACACGTGCTTGGACCTTTAAATCTGGTATGAAAGCGCCACAAACAGCTGGTGTGATTCATTCTGATTTCGAACGTGGGTTCATTCGTGCGGAAACGATTGCTTTTGATGATTTGAATACATTTGGATCCGTTAAAGCAGTTAAAGAGGCTGGAAAATTGCGTTCAGAAGGAAAAGAGTATGTTGTTAATGACGGTGACATCATTGAATTCAGATTTAATGTGTAGATTACTTGTTAATTAGAAATAAATAGTGATATGTTAAAAAATAGTTAAGCAGACTTAGACTCTGTGTACATAAATTTGGAGGGATCACCATGTCAGAAAAAAAAGAGCAATTAACGAAAAAAAATGAAGATTTTATCTTTCGTTTTAAAAAATTATTGCTTCAAAATAGTCAATTATCTACTGATAAAATAATGGAAGTCACAAATGAAGTTGAGCAAAAACTCATTGAAGCTCAAGGAACGGGTCAAACAGCAGCACAATTGTATGGCACACCAACTCAAGCTGTACAGCAATTTTTAGATCCTAAAAAATTGGCAAAAAAATTGCATGATTATAAATTTTGGAACTTAGCAGCGGATACATCATTAGCAATTTTAATGTTATTTTGTGCCGTATTTGGCTTGTCTCTATTCTTTTCAAAAAATACTAATAATCAAGGTGCTGGCATTGTTTCTCTATTTTTGATTGCAGCTCTTGGTGGTTCGATTTATACAGCGGTGATTTTGAAACTAACACCTGACCCAAAGAAAATAAAAAATGCCAAGCAAAAAAATTATCGGTGGTTATATTTAATTGGTGCCATCGCCGCATGGATTATTGGTTTCATTGTTCTTGGATTATTGCCAAAAGTCATTAATCCAACTTTGCCACCAGTAGCTTATATTATTTTAGCCGTTGTCGCTTATGGTGCGTTTCGATGGAATCGCCAATATTCTGGTTTGAAAGGTGGATTTTTAGCCATTAGTCAATTATCACAACAAGCACGTTTGGAAGCAGCACAGGCCAAAAAGTAAAAGGAGCTGAAAATGAAAATTTTAGTTGTCGACGATGATATTGAAATTGCTGAGTTACTTGAGATTTATCTTAAAAATGAAGGCTATGAGCCTGTTATGGCAAGTGATGGAAAAGAAGCCATTTCTAAGTTAAATACAAATCCAGATATTGCGCTTATGGTTTTGGATGTCATGATGCCAAATATGAATGGCTTAGAAGTTGTTAAAATTGTTCGAAAAGATAGTCGTATCCCGATATTAATGTTGTCAGCAAAATCTGGTGATATGGATAAAATTCAAGGCCTAATAACTGGTGCAGATGATTATGTTACCAAACCTTTTAACCCACTCGAAGTGATGGCACGTGTTCGGTCACTATTACGACGTGCAGAAAATTCAGTTCAGGATCAGACGCCAGATGTTTTGGACATCGGTTCGTTGGTTATTAATAAGGATAGCCATGAAGTTAAAACAGCTGATGGCGATTTAGTTAATTTAACAGCTTTAGAATTTGGTATTTTTTACTTACTGGCTTCTCATCCTAATCGTGTTTTTTCAGCTGATGATATTTTTGAACGTGTTTGGCAGCAAGAATCAGTTGTATCAGCTAAAACAGTGATGGTTCATGTTTCTCATTTGCGTGATAAAATTGAAGAAGCAACAAATGGTAATCAAGTGATTCAAACTGTTTGGGGCGTTGGTTACAAGATTGAAGTCAACTAATGAAAAATTTTGCGTTGTTTCTTAAGCACAATCGCACAAAAATTTATTATGCGGTAGTGACATTTTTGTTACTACTGCTTTTTAGTTGGTCTATCATAGCAGGAATCACTGAGTTACAATTATATCGCCAATTAACGCCGATCATGAGTCAATGGCTGTTGATACTACTGTTTATCGTTGGCAGTACAACGATTCTCATTTGGCAGTATGTTCGATGGCGACAAGCGGAAAGTTTAAACCATTTCATTCATGATATGAAGCGTATAGCACGTGAAAATTCTGATAGTATGATTGAATGGCATGCTTCATATGCACCTAAAACGCAAGCTTTAATTGACGCGTCAAATCAAATTGCTAAAAATACGCGCCAAATTCGTGAAGAAGAACGTGAAAGTGAACGATCAAAAGATGAAATGATTACTAATATTTCCCATGATCTAAGAACGCCTTTAACTGCTATTATTGGTTACCTTGGATTAGTTGAAATGAATGCTGATACATTAAGTTCAGCAGAAAAAGCGAAATATATTCATACAGCATATGATAGATCTAATCAAATGAAGGTTTTAGTCGAAGATTTATTTGCCTTCTCGCAAACACAGGCACATGATGCAGTGCTTAATATCTCAACATTAAGTCTCGGTGATTTATTTGCTCAGTTAATTGCAAGTTATGAAATTGAGGCACAAGAAAAGCACATTGAACTAACACAAATTACGAATCCAGAAATAATTATGTTGGAAGCTGACTCAGATAAATTAGCTAGAGTTTTAATGAATTTAATTACCAATGCAATGAAATATGGTAAAAGAGAGACTTTTATAAAGTTGACTGCACAAGTCAAGAAAACAGATGTTGAAATTCGTGTTATTAATGACGGTGTTAAAATTCCAAATAAAGACATTGTCGATATTTTTGGGCGATTTTATCGTGTTGAAAGCTCACGTAATAGTAAAACAGGTGGTACGGGATTGGGACTGGCAATTGTGAAGGGAATTATTGAGCAACATCAGGGGTCAGTATCTGCGTCATCAGATGATGAATTAACATCATTTATCGTGACAATACCGCTAAAGCAACATTAGGGAGAAGAGAGATAATGAGACACATTAAAATTATTGGGGCGATAGTTGCCATGCTTTTTTTGATGACAACAGCGGTTTCTGCAAATGCGATAGCTAAACCACTAGAGATAAAGCAGGATGTTAGTTCAGCTATTGTTATTGATGCTAGTACTGGGCAGATATTAGCAGTAAAAAATGCCGATAAATTGGGGCCCATCGCATCACAATCTAAATTGTTAACAGCTTATGCTGTCCTTAAGGCAATTAATTCAGGGAAAATAAAATGGTCAGATAAAGTCACTATTTCTAAAAAAGCTGATTTATCTAAACAAGATAGTCATCTGTTTTCTCATTTGGCTGTTAAAGCTGGGGATCGATTAACTGTACGTGAATTGTATAATACCATGATTACATTGTCAGCCAACGATGCCGCATTTGCACTTGCAGAATATATGACACCAAAAAACATGACGACTGCAAAGGCATTACAGTTGTGGGCTAAGGAACTAAAGTTGACCCAATCAACATGGTATAATTCTGCTGGGCAAATTAACCAAGATGCGTTTGAGAATAAAGTTAAAAATGCACCAGATAATGCGGTAAATTTGGCGAGTCCAAAACATGTTGCAATCATTGCAAGAGAAATAGTGCAGTTAGATCCAAATATTCGTGAACTAGCCACAAATACTCATGTTTCATACCATCTAAGAAATAATTATATTGTCAATGAGCCAACTGAAATGACAAAAAATTGGCCATACTTAATCAATCCAAATCATCTCACTATTGAAGGATTAAAAACAGGATCTACGCCAGAATCAGGCGCAGCTTTTACTGGCATTATTAAAGATAGTAGCGGACATGAGTTTATAACTGTTGTTAATGGCGCAGCAAGTTACATGGATGAAGTACAAAGGTATCAGAAAACGTTGAATATTGTTAATGAAGTCTTAGAGGCTCAAAAAGCCACGACTTTTAAAAAAGGGCATGTGCTGCCATATGCTAAAGAGGTTAATTTATCGCGTATGAAACTGTATCATATGCCAGTGGTGGTTGCGCAGACAAGGACAATTTGGATCAATAAGTCATCTGATTTGTCTCCAAAAATGACGGCGCTTGATGTCAAGGGCAAATTAGTGCAAAAAGGCCAGAAAATTGGAGATATTAAGTTTAATTTAAGTGGTGCACAATATTTGCCAACCAGTGATGATTCGGATAAATCAGTGCAGTTGGTTGCTACACAAAAAACAAGACAAGCTAATTTTATCGTTCGTGCATGGCGGGCAATGATGCGCTAAAAGTATTTTTTGACAACTTTAAAAAGTTGTTTTTTTTAACTTTTCAAAATGATTAAACTGTGTTATTATATTGGTATAGACCAAATTGGTATAGACCGATTAAAATGGAGAAAATTATGAAAATTATTAAAGTTAAAAATCCAGCTGAGGGTGCTCGAAAAGCTTTTGATATATATCAATCAGCATTAAGTAGTGGGGTTAAAGTACTTGGCTTAGCAACTGGATCAACACCGATTGCCTTATATAAAGAGTTGACAGATAGTGTTTTAGATTTTTCAAATGTAACATCGATTAATTTGGATGAATATCTCGGTTTAGATGGCAATAATGAGCAAAGCTATCGCTATTTTATGAATCAACATCTTTTTAATAAGAAGCCCTTCAAAAAGTCATATGTTCCTGATGGCATGAGTGAGGATCACAAAGCAGCAGCTAAACAATATGA
This sequence comes from Leuconostoc gasicomitatum LMG 18811, assembly GCF_000196855.1. NCBI lineage: Bacteria > Bacillati > Bacillota > Bacilli > Lactobacillales > Lactobacillaceae > Leuconostoc > Leuconostoc gasicomitatum. The sequence goes on along the minus strand of NC_014319.1, from coordinate 1,650,887 downwards.
TAAGATCATTTCAGAGCATCCTATTGATTTGCAATTATTAGGCATTGGCTTAAATGGGCATATTGGGTTTAACGAACCTGGAACGGCATTTGATTCAACAACACATATTGTTGATTTAACACAATCAACAATTGATGCTAATGCACGCTTTTTCGATAATTCGGCTGATGTACCAACTCAGGCAATTTCTATGGGGATTGCCTCGGTTATGTCTGCAAAAGAAATTTTATTAATGGCCTATGGCGCTGGTAAAGCAGATGCAATTGCAGCTATGGTCAATGGTCCTGTAACAGAGAAAGTGCCAGCTTCCATTTTACAGAATCATAAAAATGTGACAATTATTATTGATGAAGCAGCGGCAACAAAATTGTGATAAAATAATCTTGTAAGCGCTTAACATATATTAAGGAGGAAAGCATTCACTTGTGAAACTTACACAGGTGAATTGCGGGTAATACTATGGCACACATCACATTTGATACAAAGAACATTGAAAATTTCGTGGCTGATCACGAATTTTCTGAAATGCAACCATTAATTACAATGGCGGATCAACAACTGCGAAATCGTACAGGGGCTGGGGCAGAGTATTCTGATTGGGTAACATTACCAACAGACTATGATCAAGAAGAATTTAGTCGCATACAATTGGCAGCTAAAAAGATTCAATCTAATTCAAAAATTTTGGTTGTTATTGGTATCGGCGGATCATATCTCGGTGCTAAAATGGCCGTTGATTTTCTAAACCCAGTGTTTAATAATGAATTGTCTGATGACCAACGTCAAGGAGTCAAAATTTATTTTGCTGGAAATTCAACTTCTGCATCATATTTGAATGATTTAGTACGTGTCATTGGCGATCAAGACTTTTCAGTAAACGTCATTTCAAAGTCTGGAACAACGACAGAACCTTCAATTGCTTTCCGTGTTTTCAAACAATTACTTGAAAAAAAATATGGCGCAGATGCGGCTAAAAAGCGTATCTTTGCAACAACAGATGCTAACCGTGGTGCATTGCATGATGAAGCTGCTTCAGCAGGATATGAAACGTTTGCAATACCTGATGGTGTCGGTGGACGTTTCTCAGTCTTAACAGCTGTTGGCTTGCTACCAATTGCTGCATCAGGTGCTGACATTCAAGCATTAATGACAGGTGCAAAAGATGCACAGATTGAATATTCAGACGACGATATTACCAAAAATGAAGCTTATAAATATGCTGCAGCTCGTCGTATATTGTACGATAAGGGTTATACAACAGAATTACTGATTAATTGGGAACCATCAATGCAATATTTGTCCGAATGGTGGAAACAATTAATGGGTGAATCTGAAGGAAAAAACCAAAAAGGTATTTATCCTTCATCAGCTAACTTTTCAACAGATTTACATTCACTTGGTCAATATATTCAAGAAGGACGTCGTGATTTGTTTGAAACAGTTGTTAAGCTTGATAATCCGGTATCAAATTTGGACTTACCACATGAAGCCGGTAATAATGACGGATTGAAGTATTTAGAAGGTATCACGATTGATGAAGTTAACACAAAAGCATCTCAAGGTGTAACATTAGCACATATTGATGGTGGTGTGCCTAACTTAGCAGTGCACATGCCAGCACAAGATGCCTATTCATTGGGTTATTTGATTTATTTCTTTGAAATGGCTGTTGGTGCCTCTGGTTATACATTTGGTATTAATCCGTTCAACCAACCAGGAGTTGAAGCCTATAAAACAGCGATGTTTGCTTTATTAGGCAAGCCTGGATATGAAGAAGCAACTAAAGCATTTCGTGCACGTTTAGATAAGTGAACATAGATTAGACATATATTGAAAGAATGCTCAGAGAAATCTGGGTTTTTTTTGTGAGAAAAAACTATCACGGTCGTATGATGTTATGTGATTCAGAAAGGTGCCAATATGAATGGAATTTTAGAGGAAGCAATAACGCAACAAGCAAATGATATTTATATATTGCCAATTGACAATGCAAAATATGTGATTAAGTTTCATGTGGATGGTCAATCTTACGCATTTAAAGACATCAGTGAAGAAGAGGCGCAACTGATGGTGTCTGCAATTAAATATCGTGCAAAAATGAACATTTCGGAACGACGTCGACCGCAATTAGGGCGATTTCAATTTGATAATATTTGGATTAGAGTGTCCACAGTTGGCGATTTCTTAAACCGTGAAACAGTTGTGTTACGTATGATATACCAACAACAACAAAAACAGCAATGGTTAGATTTTCAGCAATTTCAACAAATAGAGGCCGCCTTGCCAAATTCAGGTTTGTTTGTGATTTCTGGACCAACAGGATCAGGGAAAACAACCACTTTATATCGATTGTTAGATAAGGTATCAGATGATAAATTAGTGTTGACAATAGAGGATCCAGTAGAAATACAACAACCTAAATTTGTACAGCTTCAAGTTAATGAAGATGCGAGTATTTACTACGACGATTTAATTAAAGTGGCCTTACGACATCGACCAGAAGTTTTATTAGTTGGTGAAATTAGAGACGGCACAACAGCAAAGGCTGCAGTACAGGCAGCTTTAAGTGGGCATTTAGTATTGAGTACGGTGCATGCAATGTCGGCACGTGATGTTATTTTGAGATTGCAAGATCTTGGTGTGGAGAAGGATAAATTGGCTGTCGCGTTGTCTGGGGTTGTTTATCAGCGCTTATTATCCACATGTGATAATCAACAAGCAGCGATTATAGATATGTTACAGGCTACGGAAATCAAGCATGTATTAGACGGAGAACAAGTGCCACAGTTCTCAAAAAACTGGCAGGAGGTTTTGCACCATGCGATTAGAACTAACAAAATTTCAAAAGAAACGTGTCAAGCACTTTAAAACAAGTGAACAAGTATTGTTTTTTCAAGAACTAGGAGAACTATTACAATCTGGTTATAGTATTTCACAAAGTTTAGATATATTAGCCAGTGCACATACGAAATGGCAACACTGGCTCAGACGTGTCATAAAAGAGTTAAATCAAGGATTCGCATTACATGTTATTTTGAGAAAAGATGTGAGTAATCAAATATTATTGCAGTTAAAATTGGCAGATCAACATGGTAATTTAACCGAGACTTTGGTAGCAATTGGCGAGAATTTGGCAAAACTTCAGCAGCAGCAAAATAAAGTGACACAAGTCATGCGTTATCCAATCATTTTATTCGGACTTCTTGGCATGATGTTTGTTGGGTTAAAATATTTTTTGTATCCTATTTTAAATCAATGGCAAGATACATCGACAATAGGGACTAAGGAAAGTCACAATTACTTATACTTCATTGTTGGTATGATTATTTTATTTTCGCTAGTAATAATTGCCTTTTGCCATAGAAAAAATCCACGTCAAAAGCTTATTTTATTATCATATATGCCAATTGTTGGTGTTATTGTCAAAACTATTTTCACTTATCAGGTAACACAACAGTTATCAACACTTCTCTCAAGCGGCTTAACCATACCAGAAATTTTAGATGAGATTAGTCAAGGTGACGAAAAAAGCAATCGTATGACGATCATTTTGGCAAATCATGCACGTCAACATTTTCAAAAAGGGTATACAATTGAAAGTTACATTTTAAAGCAACCTTATTTTAATCGTTCGCTAGCAGGTTATTTCTCTCGAGGACATGAGCCAAAAGTGTTGGCTGATTATCTATCTTATTATGCTAAAACACAATTTCAATTACTGATGCAACAAACAGATCGTTTAATTGGCACACTGCAACCCTTATTTTTTGGTGTAATTGGTGTGGCAATTGTTATATTATACATGTCGATGTTGTTACCTATGTACAACTCTATTGGGGGGTTATATCAATGAAAATTTTTAAAAAAAGTCGACAAGCATTTACTCTAATTGAAACGGTATATAGTCGGTATGTTTGTTATATGCGCTAAAAATCCCAAGATATTTCGATTGTTTCACTAGTAACAGAAACCTTACGTATCAATGATTTAGCTAGCATGGATTGTTGATCATAGTCTAATTCTGTGATATCGTTGCCATCTATTCTTGATCTAAATATATCAGACTTAGCATGACCGTGTTTATTTTCTTCAGAGAATATCTTGGCTTCTATATTTTTTCTTGTTTGTTTTAATTCTTCAGTTCGATTTTTCAAATCATCTAATGTCATCAAATCGTTCATGTATAGATCACTTAGTTTTTTTAACCGTGACGAAATCTTTGCGAGTTCGCTTTCAAGATAGATTGTATCAATAGCAGGTTGGCCATTATCAAGTTTAATAATTTCTTGTATTTTTTGAGGGTTTGTTTGTAATTCAGATATTGAGTTAATGACATATGCCTCGATATTCTGCATCATGTAGAATCCAGAATCACATTGTTTGTTATTATTATACGTTGTCACAGGATTAGATTTTCTAATAATTCTATTGGCACATTGATATTTTAATAGCCTAGTGCCATCTTTTCTCTTATTGCCTAATATTGAAACTAAAGGTGCACCACAATATCCACATTTCGCCATACCAGAAAGAATATATTTTGATTGAAACGGACGAGAATTATTATTTTTCAGGTATGCTTGTTTTTGACGTATGTCCAATTCATATTGAACAGATTGAAATGTTTCATTATTGAGTATGGGTTCATGATTACCCGGAAAAGTTTTCCCATCATACTTAACCAAGCCTGTATATGTAGGATTATCTAAAGTTTGCCTGAGCGTACGATACGACCAATTTCTATCTTTACCAATATGACCATCTGAATTTAGTTTATCCCGCAACTTAGTGATTGAAATTCCGGATAAATAATCATCAAATATCATTTTGACAACGCCAGCCGCTACTTCATCAATGATAAAATTTCCACTTTTTTTGTCATAGGTGTAACCGAATGGTGTCATGTGCCAGCCCATTGCTTTTCCAGATTTTGCACGTCCAACTAGTCCCAATTTCATGCGTTCTCTTATTTGTTCGCGCTCTAATTGTGCAAAAACACTTAAAATTCCAATCATTGCTGTTCCAAATGCTGTTGACGTGTCGAAATTTTCATTCAATGAGACAAAATCAATGTTATTAACTTTGAAAACATCTTCAATTAAGAACAGCGTGTCTTTTTGCGAGCGGCTTAATCTATCAAGCTTGTACACGAGTACAGTATCAAATAATTTACGCTTCGCATCGTTTATCATGCGTTCCAAAGCAGGTCGAGTGGTATTGCTTCCTGAGAAACCACCGTCCTCGTATACATCATATACTTGCCATTCTTTGATGTCAGCAAATTTTTTTAATTTGTCTATTTGTTCGCCAATAGAGTAACCACTCTCAGCTTGTTCTAAAGTTGACACTCTAACGTAGATTGCTACTTTTTTGTTCATAATAAAAAGCCTCCTTAAAAAAGGGGCTTATATCTGTTATAATTAACTAGAACGCCCCGTGCGTTTATGTTTTTACTGTTTAGCACACCTGATTATCTTGGCGGATAGGGTGTGCTTTTTTATTTGCTTATTTTAAAGACTTCATTGTCTAATATGTTTACGCCCATTAGGGCATGTGCTATTATTCTACAAATTCTATATCATCTTTACCGTTGCTCGATGCAATTAATTTGCCATTTGGTAGTACAACATCGATCGCGGGATTATGCATTCCGTAATGAACAGCTTGCTTGTTTGCTATAGTTTCTAGTATATCCATAGCATGTTGAAGATCATCGTTGCTATAATCTGACCAGACTTCGAATCCTGTGTATGTTAATGTATTTGTATCTTTATTATATTTTGCAGATTGAACTGTACCATAACTTAATTTGTTAACTTTTTCCTCATAACTTATTGAATCGGTGCTTGATGAACTTACTTCTGATGAGCTGACTGAACTCATCATTGATTCAGATTTACTATAACCGTTATCCGAATCGTCTTCTGAATTTTTTTCAACCGAAATTTTTGATGAGTCTTCATAATTATTTCGACTGTTGTCTTTTTTAGCTGTTAATCCAAAAAACAATATGAATACTAATGTCACAACAATGGTCACACTTGCTAAAATTTTATCTCTTTTTTCCATTTCTATTTTTAAACTCTCCCAAAATTTTTTAGTGTGGTTGTTCAGCGTTTATTATGTACACCCAAACGGGCATTGATTAATTGTTTAAATGTTGAATAGCATAATCTGCTTCTTCTTGCGTAAATTTTTCTCCAGAATCTGATATCAACTGTTCTTTGATAGCATCTGTTGACATGCTCATCTGCTTTTGATAAGTTTTAGCCTTTGATAAAGCATTCTTATTGTAATCTGCTTTAACATTATCAATTGCATATTGAGCTGCATCTACTGGGAATTTTTCTCCAGCATCCGATGTTAGCTGTTGATAAATAGCTGCTTTTGACATGCTCATCACACTTGCATAAGTGTTAGCTTTGTTCAATGCTGCAGTATATTCAGCAGATACTTTAGGTTTTGATTCTATGCTTGAACTTTCTTTTGTTTGTTTATTTGTTTTAGATGAAGAAGCAGAATTTTCGGATGACTTCGTATCCTTACTGCTACTTGAACTACCTATAATTATAAAAATTACAATAATCGCTAATATCCAAAACCAAACACGTTTATAGAATGGTTTCTTTTGAACATAGGTGTTTCCATTTTCATCTACAATCTTTTTTGCCATTATATTATCTCCCAAAACCTTTTAATGTGATTGTTTGGCACATGTATTCATTCTACAATATTAAGTTCATTATAGGTGCGCAACACGTCATTTTCTAGCCATGATGGAACACGATAGTAACTCATGAATGTAAGCGGACTACTTGGCATTTCGATCGACATCAGCATACGTATGGCATTTCGATGTGCTAATAATTCTTCACCACGTTTACCAAACTCGCTGAACTGATATACTGATTGATATTGCAATTCACCATATAAAATATGACTTAATTCGTGAGCTAATCTGTAATTAAAACTAACGTTAATTTTAAAATTTGGGTTCATGATAACCGTGCTATCTAAAGGACTAGCAACATCAGGTGTTTCAGATTTCATATTGAGATGATACACAGAAACAAAATTCCGCTTTGCTAATCGCAATAATTCATCAGTTATTGTGTCTTTATATTCGTCCATTAATTGTCCTCGTTACGTTTTTGAAATCTTCTAAACTTTAGTAACTCAATTATCGCTTGTTTGTCGTCTGCATCTATTTCTTTGCCATCAAATGAAAGTAGTATGTCAGAGTCATCTATATTAGTCAGTCTATTTTTAACAGTTGGTTCTTCTTCTGAATTATTAAGCAAATAGTTAACTGTAACATTAAGAGTATCAGCAATAGCTTTTAATGCTGGTCCACTTGGTTCAACGCCTTGATTATATCTATAAATTGCATTTTCACTAAATCCCGAGGCAATTGCAACCTGTTTTAAATTCATTCCTCTTTTTTTAGCAGTATCTTTTATTCTTTCAAACGTAGTCATATCAACACCTTTTCTTTTTCGATGTAATTAATTTACACAAAAACACACAAAAGGCTTGCATATAATAACACTGTGTGTAATAATAAATACATCAAGTAATTGATTGAAAAAACAAATACCTTTAAATCTAACTTGGCGGTCTGATTGGTTGGTAGATGATTATTTTTTCGCTTATTTCGTATGCACTAATTTTACACTTTGTGTAAAAATAAGTCAAGAACTTGATTAATAATAACACAGAGGAGGTAATCTTATGTTGGCAAATGTACCGGCTGATGATACAAAAAAAATAAGGCAAGCTATACGCAACGCCTTAGATGATCGCGACATGACACAAGTAGAACTAGCCAATATCATGGGAGAAAGAGAGGACGAGACTAGCCGAGCTATTCGTGGAAATGATGGTGATAGGTACGATCGAATTCGCGAAACAATCTTAAAATTGTTCAACATCACATTAAAACATTAGAAAGGCAAAAGCATGCAAGAAATTATTAAAATCAATCAAAACGAGCAAGGCGAAGCACGGGTTAGCGCTCGTGAATTGTATCAGGCTTTGGAAGTATCTAAAAATACGCGTTTCTCCCGTTGGTTTGATACAAATTCAAAACAATTAATTGAAGGAGAAGATTTTACAGGTGTGCTTTCAAGCACGGCTGTAAATAATGGGGCTATTCAACAACTTCAAGATTATTCACTGACGGTTGATGCTGCTAAACAAATGGCATTAATGTCTGGCACTGAAAAAGGCCGCGAAGTTCGCATGTATTTCATTCAAGTTGAAAAGGCGTGGAACAGTCCTGATCAAATCATGGCTAGAGCGTTACAAATCAGCAAGGTTAAGTTGGAACATAAAGACCAACTTATTGCTGAAATGAAACCTAAAGCATTGTTTGCTGATGCAGTTAGCGCAAGTCAAACAAGTATCTTAGTTGGCGAGTTAGCTAAATTGCTAAAACAGAACAAGGTTAATATTGGCGCAAACCGATTGTTCGTATGGTTACGTGAAAACGGTTACCTAATCAGACGTAATGGCACAGATTACAATATGCCGACACAAAAAAGTATGGAGCTGGGTTTGTTTGAAATTAAGGAACATAACCACATCAATTCCAATGGCGTAAACGTCACGACTAAAACATCAAAGGTAACTGGTAAGGGTCAACAATATTTCATCAACAAGTTTTTGAAAACAGCATAGGAGAAAACAAAATGAAAGTCACACACGTATTAAAGGACGGTACGAGAATGGACAGTATGAAAGGATATGTCATTCCTTATCGTGACGACACGAAGAAAATTTATCGAGCTATTGCTAAGGCTGCGATGTTAACAAGAGATAAGGAGCAAAGTGCATGATAACAGCAGCAGTATGGATCGTCATCATCGTTGGCGGCATTGTCTGGTTCACGCATGACGAACGCAAGTTTGATGAGCGCGAGGGTAGACGTGATTATTATAGGCACATCGAAAACGGTTGCACACCAGAGGAAGCGGCATTCTTAGTAAATGGCGCAGTAGAGGAGTAGGAAAATGGAAAAAGAAATTTTGGAATTAAAAAAAGAAATCACATCACTAAAGAGTGAGGTGACTTCTTTAAAAAAAGTTGTCAATGCGTTTAAATACGCTTCAGAAGACAGCAAAAACTACACCAATTCAAAAATAATCGCGTTAGAACAGAAGTTAACTAAATACTAGATATCCGTCATTTTTGTCCAGAACCGTGTAGTTGTTCTTCTCTGCTTCAGAAATTATTTCTGCTTTGCTTAATGTTGGGTATTCTGACAGCTTGATGGTTGCGCTATCTCCAACAAAATTTATAACCGATTGAAGTCGGTCGTCAATGTCAATCCAAGTTTGATTACGACTTTTTAAATCTTTCTTTGGACTTAGTCCCATATTATTTCTTCTTTCTGCAGCGTTTTGGATAAACGGCTGCTCTCAAATTTGCAAACATATATTCGTGTTTATTCCTGATGAATGAAACATCTGTTTGTATATATTATTATAGCAGAAAAAAAGAACAACAAAACGTATAAACCAATCGAAAGGACAATATTTGTACATGGAAATCAATAAAAAACTGAAGAATTTACTATATGACAAAGATAGGTCATGGTATTGGCTTGGCAAACATTCTGGAGTTGATATGAGCACGATTTATCGTATTAAAAATGATGAAAGTGCAGGTACAGATTTTTCCACCATGGAAAAAATAGCTGATGCACTAGATGTCAGTTTAGATGAATTTAGAACAGAGAAAGAGAGGTAGTCATGGCACAGAGAAGAATGTTCAGCAAGAAAGTTACTGATACAGATACTTTCTTAGACATGCCGCTGTCAACACAGGCACTGTATTTTCACTTAAATATGCACGCAGACGATGATGGATTCATCGACAACACGAGGACTATTCAGAGAATGATAGGATCCAGTGAAGATGACAGAAAATTATTAATAGCGAAACAATTTTTACTGCCATTCGAAAATGGTGTCGTTGTGATCAAAGATTGGCGAGTGCACAACTATATTCGTAAGGACACATATAACAAAACGATGTATCCAAATGAGTTAGAACAGCTACAAATCAATAATTCGGGTCAATATGAAAAACAAAATAATATTTTGTATACAGAACGTCCACGAGACGTAGACGAAACGTTGACACAGGTTAGGTTAGGTAAGGATAGGTTAGGTAAGGTTAGTAAAGATATATTGTCCGATTCTGACGAACCAGACAGATTGCATATTGAAAAATCAGAACGTGATGCTATGTTTGAAGAAATTTGGAAACTATATCCCAAAAAATCAGGTAAATCAAACGCGAAGAAAGATTTTGATAAAGCAATTAAAGCTGGTGTTGATTCTGAATTAATCAAATCAAAGTTACAAGAATATTTGAAACAGATAGAAATCAAACAAACACCGGGGCAATATATCAAGCAAGGCTCAACATGGTTTCATCAAGCTGGTTGGGAAGATGAGTATGATTTCACACCAGAGGTTAAGCAAACCTATGGCAGAGCTAAAAGAGAGGGCGTTGTTCCGGGCTTCTTGAAGAATAAAGGACTAACAAATGGATAAATGGGTTAGTGAGTTCGTTAAAACAGCAGTAACCGTTAAAATACTTAGCTTAGTATCTAACAAGCATGATAAGAGCGGCTATAAATTTAAGCAAGAAGATGTTGAAGAACTTGGCGCACGTCTTAAAGCAAATGGCGGACTTAGAGAGATGATGAACTATATCGCAACGCATGCAGAGTTTAGTATCAATTCAGTATTTGAGTCTTCACCAGTAGCAATAGAGACATTTCAGGAAATGAGAGCAGAAAAAAACGCCTAACAGTTAGAGCTGTTAGACGTGAGGTATAAATATTTTGAACGATAATTTATACCTCAAGAATATCAGGAAATATGGAGGTAGTCAAATGGTGCAGGACGCAATGAGTTTTTACAACCCAGATAAACCAGATCGAAATTGGGAGCGCATGCAGTCGCGCATTGAGTATTTGGAGTCTGAGCGCAGCAAGAAAATTGATGAAAGAGATTACGCTCAAGAACGCATTCACGAGATTGACGAAGAACTTAGCCAATTGAAATTGAGCATTAATTAGACAGGAGATTAGTATGGCAAACGAAGTAGCAACAATCAATTTAGAAATTACAGCATTAACACCAGCACATGTTGAAGCACCTAACTTAGATGATTTGGTAGCGAATACCGATAAAATGTTGGCAAAATACAAAGAGTTTCCAGTCGTTGAAGAAAATTATGAACAGGCTAGAGATCAGCGGGCATTGCTAAATAATACTATCAAAGAAATTTCTGATCAACGAAAAAGTATTGAAAAAAAGATTATTGGTAATTGGTCTGAAATCAAACCAAAGATGATGGCTATTGAAAAAGCTGGTAAGTCGGCATCTGATTTGATGAAACAACAGATGGTGCCAGTTGAGAATGAGCGCAAGGAACGTCGCCGTGTCGTTATCATGAACGATGTCACTGCAATAGCAAATGAGCAGGGCGTAGATTGGGCGCGCATTCAATTCAATGAGAAATGGCTTAATAAGACTTACGGCCGTAATGACATGATAAGTGAGATTGATGCGCAAATATTGCAAATCCATAAAGACGATGAGCTAAAAGCATTACAAATTAACCAAATTGAAGTTGAAGCAAGTGGCTTGAAGATAGATGCCGACCCTTATATTTCAATGCTTGGCTTACGTGATCTAGTAGACATTAAGGCGCAGATGAAACGCGATATTGAAATCAAGGCAGCAAGGTTAGCGGAGGCTAAACGCGTTCAAGAAGAGGCTGAAGCAGCAGCTAAAGAACGCGAAGCCAATGCAAAAGTAGTCGGTGACAAGCTAGTTGATGAAAATGGCGAAGTTATTGAAAAGCCAGAACCAGCTATCGAAAAAACATATAACCGCACACTAAATATTATTAATGCAACCTTGCCACAGTTAAATGGTCTAGCGCAATACATGAAAGATAACGGAATCGAGTTTAGAGGTGTCAAATGAAAGAGTTGCAGTTGATACAAAGCAAGTTAGAAGCCCCTAAAGGTCAATATAACAGTTTTGGAAAATATAGCTATCGCAGTGCGGAAGACATTTTGAAAGCCATTAAGCCGTTAGCTGATGAGCAAAAGGCAACCGTCACATTAAGCGATGAGATAGTAATGCTCGGTAATAGGTTTTATATCAAATCGACAGCAAAAATAACAAATAGTTCTGGAGAATCTGAAGTAACAACCGGGTTTTCACGTGAGGCTGAAACTAAAAAAGGCATGAGCGATGAGCAGATAACTGGTAGTGCGTCTTCATATGCTCGAAAATATGCGCTTAATGGTTTGTTCGCTATTGATGATACGAAGGATGCCGATACCGATGAGCAAGCGACACAAACGCGAGCTAATAACAACGCACAGCAAGCTAAAGGAACAAATAACTCTAGCATTAAGCAAAAAAATCCATTGCATTCAGAATTTGGTAAGTTGGCCAAGAAAATTGAGTCGAAAAACAATATCGACGAAAAGCAAGTTTACTCAATCATATCTGGTCAGTTCGGATTGCAAGTTAATGAATTCATGGATTTCGTAAAATTGAGTGACAACCAAAAACAAACAATTGTCACATTTATGAAAAATGCAGCGCAATAACATACGACCAAATCATCGTCGTTAAACTGATAAAAACAGTGGAAGAGGTTTGTCAGAATTTCCTGCGTCCGCACGACATGGCGTGACCATGCAGATGGGTGTGAAGCCCAATAAAAACAAGAGGATAAAAACATGCCCGAAAATAAAAATACAATACATTTCTCGCTCGGTAGTTTAAATGATGGCGCTATTGAAAGCAAATTGATGGAAGAAGTTCAAAATGTTGCAAATAATATTTTTGATCCCAATACCGATCCAAAAGCAAAGAGAATTGTCACACTGAAATTAACAATGAATTCTGCTGATGACTTAAAAACAATTCAACTAGTGGCTCAAGTAACATCGAAAATGGCACCATCAGCAAAGACAGGCAGTACATTGCTTGGCGGTCTCAATGCTAACGGAGAAGTAGAGTTAAGCGAATTGAAGTCAGCAGCACCTGGTCAAATGATGGTTGACGTGGATACTGGAGAAATGTTGGTTGACACCGGATTGCCGGTTGCAGAGCAGGCAGTAGTAATTGATATGCAAACAGCCAAGGAGGCTAACTAAAATGACAGAATCAAAAGAATTAGAATTCGTATCTAACCAAGCTATTCAAGCAGCAGGTGAAGCAATTCAAGAAGTAAATGATAGTACATTTCTTGTTTCATCTGATGGCGTAACGGAATTCCGCCCAAATAATAACGCTAAAATTCCGATATCAATAACTACATTAGGCGGAATAAATAAAGCAATAGAATCTCATATACTTGGGAGATCAGCTGTTTCGGTTAATGTTAATAGCCCAGAAGACGTTGTAATATACGGAAAAATTAATGAATTTGGAAATCGTGAAGTGCTGGCAGAAACGAAACTCAGATTTGAAAGTTTTGATTTTGATCATTCTCACAAACGTGAAGAGATGATTGTTGCTTTGCAAGCACTTTTTTCAAAAACACCAGATCGCGATATCTTATTAAAATTTATTTCAAATGTGAAAGATAGTAATGAGTCGTCATTCACAGATGACGGAACGACACAAATTGCTAAGGCATCAACCGGACCAGCAAGTTTGGCTAATGTTAAAGTTCCTAATCCAGTGATATTAAAGCCGTTCCGGACATTCACAGAAGTCGATCAGCCAGAAAGCGCATTCATATTTCGTATGAACAACATAGATAGTTTTTCATTGCATGAAGCAGATGGCGGTTTTTGGAAACAAAGCGCAATCAATAATATTGGCGAACATCTTGAAACAATAATTGACGGAAAAGTTCCGGTAATTTATTAAAAAAATCAAAACATCGTAAACGATCAAATGGGGTGTGAAGCCCATGAGGAGAAGTAATGAAAATCTTCCAAGCCTATCCAACTAAAAAATCAGGCAATGAAATAATATTCAGGTTTGAAGATGATGAATCAGCAAATAAATTCATGGCAACTTATCAGCTATTTAAACAGACATTGATTGAAATACAAGTGCGAGATGACCGTGAGATTAGCGCGCAACAACGAAAGTTTATATACGCCTTGTTCCGCGACATCTCTAACTGGTCTGGTGATATGCCTGAATACGTCAAGCAATTATTCAAGATGTGGTTTGAAGAGTGGAAAGATATTGATGAGTTCTCGTTAAGAGATGTTGAGAAGTCAGTGGCTGCTGAACTCATCACATTCATGTTGGACTTTGTGGCTGAACATGATGTGCCATTGAAATTTAAGCCACTAGATGCGCTTGAACCAGATGATATTAAGCATTGGGAGTATATGGCGCTGATTAATGGTTTCGATGTCATTGACGGCTCAAAGCCAGTTGAGTTGGCTCATGGCGAACACGCAGTAGGTATGGGGCGCGATAGAAACACCATTAGCAATGTTGGCAACACGGTATTTAGTTTAAGCCACGCGCACCACATGGAGTTGCATCGCATTGGCTTACCAGAATTTAAAAGCAAATATCACATTAATGGTGTGTTGGTCACACCTGAAATAATAAGAGAGTTAGAAAGCAGAGGACGAAGATTTGGGACGGTTAGAGAGTAAACGCTATTATGAATTGTATGTCGACGGACAGTTTGAAGCAAGCTACAAAGACAGGGTGACAGCTAACAGAACAGTCGCACAGCTGTTCAATAAAGGTCATGAAGTTAAAATCTTATCATTCGAACGCGGTGCTAAACGCAAATTTGAAAATAAGCCACAAAAAATAAATCTCACACATATTGTCAAGCATGAAGAATACGGCATATTATCAAATATTTTGGTTAAAAAAGACGGCACAAAAGTTTACATGTGGCACCACGACGGAGACGGAAGACGAGCCAAATTATTCAGTGATAATTTAACAGCACTATCAGTCGCCAAACGCCTCGGTGCGAAAATAAAACAGGCATCTTACGCTGATGTTAGTTTAAACTCAATTTAACATATCATAAACGTGATTAAATAGTTGTTTGGTATAAAATAGACGTTTGAAGTTTAAAACGTCTTAGAAAGGACGAGAGAGCGTTATTATGATATTCAAGTTTTTCATCGAACCGCAACAACAGGAGCGACCCAGAGCAGTCAGATTTGGCAATGGCGTGAGAATGTACGATCCAAAAAAGACGAAATTATACAAAGAGACGCTCGGACTGATAGCGCGTTCGGAAACCAAAAAGCGTGGGTATGAAATGCCACATGGAGCCCTGTCGGTTAGTATGACGTTTGTCAGGTCAATACCTAAGTCATTTACTGCTAAGCAGAGACAGATGGCGATTGACGGCGAACTGTTGCCACGCAAGAAACCAGACTTGAGCAACTTTGTCAAAAGCGCCGAAGATGCGCTGAACGGCATATTGTGGGAAGACGACAATGCAATCGTGCAAGGCATTAACAGCAAGGTTTATGGTCTGCAACCCAGAGTGATCGTAGATGTGCAAGTGATTAACAATAATAAATTTTAGTCAGGAGGTTGAAACATGAACGAAGAAAATAGCGTTTATATGCAGTTGATACTAGGAAAATATCTGCTTAAATCGTTTAATCGCATTAATGACAATACCAGCCTAGCTAACACCGTCGTTCAGAAAGTGATTATTGATGGCGAAAGTTACAGCATTACGCTGAAAAAGGAGTGAATATGACTGATTGGCACAAGAAATTTATAGATGATTTGCATGAATTTTTGAAAGGAAGACGGAATAATGGCTGAAAAATATAAAACAAAATCATATGTTGCATTTCATAAGGCGTTAGAAATGATGTTGTCTGAAATGAAAGAACACTGTTCTGTTAATGCAGAATCTGAATTTAAATTAGTTGATGATAGCGACAATAGTGATGTGCGTGTAAAAATTTCAATTGATATTGAGGAGAATAAATAATGGCAGATAAAAAAGTATACGCATGGGCGTATTTAAAGCCTGCAGATAGGTATAATCCCAGAATTCTTATGGTTGAAAAAGACAAAAGAACAGGTCTTATTCTAAAAGACGGAGCTAAATATCACGCTCTGTATTCAATCGAAGAAGTACAGCACGTGATCGAAAATAACGAATTGCCTAAGCGACCAGTGGCGTGGATACGTTGGAACGATGGAGATGAACATAAACGTGCCTATCCAGACGCTATAACTGGTGGTATGCGATGGGAAAATACCGTAATAGTTTGCACAGCAGATGAGCTATTAGCTGAACTGCAAAAGGAGATTTGATCGTGCAGGAGGAGAAAAAACAAAATGAGCGCATTTAGTAAAGTGATTATAGGCGAAATAGATGTACTAGTAGAAAGTTATCAAATAAAATCAGATTTTTACAGAGCGCTTGGGGATATATTTAAAAATAACCAGTCAATGTTTTTATCTACAGTTCTGATAACCAACTCTAGTAGTAGTATTTATCATCTAACAGTTTCAAACGTTTATTACGAAGAAGTGAAAGATTTAGAAGATTACTTGTACGGTTATCAATTAGGATGGGAGAAAAATCATGAGTGAAGAAATGAAACCAGTAGCATGGCTAGTTAGTCAAGAACCATTATCATCTGTTCAATATGTGACTGACGAAAAACCATTAGGATTAGATGATAAAAGAGTTTTTCCATTATACACCAAGGAACAACTTCAATCACGGGTGAAGATGACACAGGCAGAATTTGATGAGTTCCAAAAATTAGTCGAACAAGAATATGATTTATACTCTGCAATATCTGAAATTGGAGATACAAATTTGTGTCCTAATTTATATGACAGATTATTCGGATCCGTTGATTATAAGAGTAAACAAAATGAATTTGCTGTTTTATGGGCGAATTTCGAAGAATTTGAACCGCAAAAAACGATTGAAATTATTCCAGAAAAGAAGTGGTTTGTCAGAAGTAAAGAAACAGACGGTGATGAAGATTGGGCATTTTTAAATGGAATTGAGAAACCAGATGACTGGGGATATAGTCGCGATAAAGAAGATGTTAAAAATCCGAGAAATATAGCCTACCCATTTGATACCAAAGAGCAGGCAGAAGAATGGACTAATCCACTAACAGAAGCTGTATTGTTGCCAGTAGGAGATGAATAAAAATGACATATTTATTAGATGATAACAACGACGACAAACCAATTGCTTTCTCTACAAACGAAATGTTTCTTTACGATTGTCAGGAGGTTTTAGCAAAGAAAGGATATGAACTATCGCTTTCAGAAAATTTAAAGCATAAGAAGAGGTTGCCATATGAGATTAACCAACATGGCACTGAAACTGTATTGGGTTCCGTAAATCTTCCCTCCGTGGCTAAAATAATAATTGATTATGTAGAAAAAGAACATTTTGTGGCGTTGGAATATGAATTTATTGAATAATTAAAGGAGTGACATGGCAGATAGAATTGACAGATTGTTGTCTGATTATTATTCAGGCCGGCTACATAATAATGTTAATGACAGAATAAAAGAAATCGAAACGTCGACTAATAATGATGAGAATATCGGCGGTGGCCGTGCGCAAAACAAACATTCTAGACCTGTTGACGATATGATTATCAGGAAAGAGCAAGATGTTGTGCTTAATAAATGTCGTGCTGACTTAAACTATGCAACTAGATTGGTAAGAAGAATTGAAGATTCGTTCGATCCAGATGTACGCAATGTCGTTAAATTTCATTTTGATAAACGATTAGGTCAAGACTGGTTGGCGATTGAATCATTAACTGGAATCGGCACACGCCAAGGTCAACGTTATGTCAACTGGTTCAAAAGAGAAGTTGGTAATATTTTCTGGTATGACAAGGGTAAGGAGCAAACTACAAATTTTATCAAAAAAGAGGCGACCATAGATGATTTAGCTGAAATAACGTCGCTCATCAAAAGCAGACTTAAAGCTGTGGATAACTAATGGTGCTGAAATGACGTCGCTTTTATGTCGCGAATTGACCTAAAAACAGTGCAATAATGGTAGTATCGAAGAATTACGAAGAGCACATCTTGCAGGAACAAGTGGTGTTCGGGTTAAATAGATAGGTTGGAATATCTATCATGGCAGGTGGCGGAATAGGTATACGCTCAAAGACAATAAAGAGATGATGTCGCGATTTGGTGTTAAATGTCGCAGCTGTTAGAAACATTGAGAACTCATCATGCAAGGTGCAAATCCTTGCCCTGTCTTGACTTTAGCTTCGAGCTATAAAAACGGCTTTGCCGGCATTCTGTTTGTGGGTTTGGAATGCGGTTGTGGGTGTCGTCTGGATAAATAGTGCCAGATGTCAATGTGACGTAGAGGATAAGCAGGTTCGATTCCTGCCACCCACATTGCTAGCCAAGGAAGACGGTCTAGCAGTCTAATTCTGTTAATGAGTGGAAACACTCGTACATACCACATCACAACACCTTAACGGGTGTTTTTTTATTGGAGTTAATTATGAATGATGAAGAATTAATAAGAGAGCAACGGCAACGCAACAGACATATACGTGATGCAACAGATATTAATATGCAACATGCAGACGAGATCAAGCGTGAGAGTGTAGCACGGCATGCAAGAGCGCGTGTGCAGATTAGGGCGGAAGTGATGGATAACCGCAACATTGATTACAAGAGCCACATGATGTGGTTAAGGAGATGAGCTTGTTTAAAATAATTAGGAGCATTTTTAACGCCATTAGTGATGCTTTGGAACGTTTTTTAATTAAGGTTACACTTTACATTGAAAGTTTTGACACAAGTTATGTTGAGGAGATAAATATGGAAAAAGATAAATTAATCAAACAAACTATACAAATGATCAATGATGGTGATTTAAAAACGGATATGGATTTTATTAAAACGGTTAATGCGATTCAACGTAGGCATCGTATCGGACTTGTAAGAGCTGCCAATATTATAATTGATCTAAATAAATCAGGATTGTTGAATAATACAGATTGGAAACAAAAAGCTGTTCGCTATCATTTTAAATTTTAAATAAAATAACACGCTCTAGTAGTATAATTATTGCTATTGGAGGTATATAACTGTGATTGAATATTTTGAAAATAATTTGATGAGTTTATTTGTTAGTAGTTCGGTAGTAGCAACTATATTATCAAGTGTTATAAATTATTTAGTTTTCCGGAAAAAAGAAAAAAATATGAGACTAAAAGAATTTAAAAAAATATGCGAAAACTACGGAAAAAGATCGCTTATAATGCACCGAGAGTTCAGAGAAAGAGTTTTTAAAAATGAAGAGACTGAGATGTGTAACGTTATAAATGAAACACGGCTTAGAGATTTTTGTAAAGAAATTCAAGAAGATGTCTCATTGCGGTTGTATTGTGAAGAGTTTAAAGTTAATAAAGATAGCTTGGACTCGATCTTGGATGAAAATAAAGAAATTAGTTATAATCAGGTATACGTTATTATTGATAGCATCAGAAAAGAATTTGTGGAAATACGTGAAAAACTAAGCGCATAAGCGCTTTTTATTTTGCACTAAAACATTGAAAGGAGGTGCCGTAAATGACATGAAAAAATATGAAGAAGCCGAGCAAGATTATTTGTCTGGTTTGAAGTATAAAGATATTGCTGATAAGTATGGCGTGTCTATAAGCACGGTTAAGTCTTGGAAGTCACGATATTGGAATTCAGATAAGGTTGCAACCAAAGATAAAAAGGTTGCAAAGGTTGCAAAGGTTGCAAAACCAAAACCGACTGAAAAAGCTATTGATGAGTTAAGCGACAGTACATTAACAGACAAGCAAAAGGCCTTTGTTATCGACTATCTTCGTATTTCGAATGCCACGCAAGCGTACATAAATGTTTATGATGTACCATATAGCACTGCAAGAGTTAGTGGTTCTCGCATGTTGACAAATGATAACATTAAAAACGAAATAAAGATTCTGCGCAAAGCCAAATTGCAAGAGCTTGGCGTGGACTCTTTTGATTTGATGGAAGATATGGTTATTGAAGCACGAGCTGATATTGGTGATTACATAGACTTTGGTAAATACGATATGCTGCACGTTGATGCGGAAGGTGATGTGAAGCTTGATACCGAAGATAATCCTGAAATATATAGAAAGTCTTGGGTGCAATTTAAAGATAAAGAAAAGGTTGATACACGACCTATCAAATCAATAAAAATGGGGAAAGATGGTCCGATGGTGGAACTGTATGACCGAAACAAAGCTCGTGACAAACTGATAGATATGTTGAAGTCGGACAGAAATAGTGCAATATCAATCAACATCAATCCATTTGAGGAGGACAGCTAATGCCAGTAATCAATTGGAATCTACCTAAAATGGTCAGTAAGTCTTATGCGCCGATGTTTAATAGTAAAGCACGCTATATTGCCTATAAAGGTAGTCGTGGTAGTGGTAAGAGTGAGGGAGTAGCCACTAAGGTTATTCTTGATATTGTGACCAAACCATACGTTAACTGGCTTGTGTTGAGACGCTACGCAAATACTAACAGACAATCAACATTCACATTATTACAAAAGGTTGCTAATCGCATGGGCGTTGGTAGCCTTTTTCAATTCAATGGTTCGCTACCTGAAATAACATTTAAGCCAACAGGACAAAAGATATTGTTCCGTGGCGCTGATAAACCATTGTCAATCACGTCAATATCTGTTGAGACTGGTAATTTATGTCGCTTATGGGTAGAAGAAGCCTATCAAATGGAATTGGAAGAATCATTTGAAACGGTTGATGAATCTATGCGTGGTGTGATTGATGATCCAGACGGTTTTTATCAAACGGTGTTAACGTTTAATCCTTGGAATGAACGCCATTGGCTAAAAAAGCGTTTCTTTGACGAAGATACACGCGTCAACAATTCATTAGCGATTACGACAACATACAAAGACAATCCTTTTTTAGATGTCGACTATGTTAATCGACTTTTAGAAATGAAGAAACGTAACCCAAGACGTGCGAGAGTTGCCGTTGATGGTGAGTGGGGCGTTGCTGAAGGCTTAATATACGAGAATACTATTGTTGAGAAATTTGATATTAGAGAAGTGCTAAAAGGTTCGCACATTGTTCGTGGTATGGACTGGGGTTATGGACCTGATCCAACAACATTTATAGAGTACGCAATTAACACCAAGACTAAAGATATTTACATTCTAAAAGAGATGTACAAACAGCACATGCTCACAGATGAAATCTTTAAGTGGTTGTATGTACATGGTTATCAACAAGGCGATATTAGAGCGGATTACGCAAATGGTGGTGACCGCATGATTCAAGAGTTGAGAAACAAAGGGATCAGAGGTATGAAACGTGCTCATAAGTATGAAATCATGTTTGGTGTTACTTATTTACAGGACTACAAAATACATGTATTGCCTACACTTGAACATACAATCGAAGAACTAAACGCCTATGTTTACGATATGGATAAGGAAGGTGGTTGGGTTGGCAAGGCCGTTGATAAAAACAACCACTTGATGGATGCAATGAGATATGCAGCAGAACCATTGATCATGAGCAAGAAGAGTACAACAGATCGCATGGAAGCGTTTAAACAATTAGGATTAGGGAGGTAACATGGTAGATTTTTTAAGCAAGACAAGATTTGGACCAGAAGCAAATAACGTGTTCAAGATGCCAACCACGGATTTTGAACAAATTGCAGATATGGGATCATCGCAGTTTATTGACAAAGTGAATGACTTTATTGCAACGTTTCAATCGCAACAACTGCCACGGTTGGCTGAATTAAAACGATATTATTTAGCTGATAACAACATTAAATACCGCGATACGGGACGAGATAGCAACAGAGCTGACAATCGTATTGCGAGTGACTGGGCTAAGTACATTACCGTGTTCATGCAAGGTTACATGTTGGGTAACCCAATTCAATATGAGGGTGACGATAATCTAGTTAAAAAAATTGCCGAGTTCTCACAGCAAAACGGCGCTGATTACCATGACGGATTGCTTGAGACTGATTTGTCGATATACGGACGTGCTTATGAGCTTGCTTATTCTAATTCTAACGCACAGGAACGTGTGACCAAATTAGAACCTGAGCAAACATTTGTTGTTTATGATGATACGATTGCTGCTGACTCATTGTTTGGCGTGCGCTTCTATCAAATCAGATTTAACAAGACTGATGTGCGTAGTTATGTCGAGATTTATACGGCTGATAAAATTTATTATTACCAATCAAATTCATCATTGTTTATTGGCGTGAAATTGGTTAATGAAGCCACACATCAGTATGGTGCTGTGCCTATTAACGAATACAAAAATAACGAGGAACGACTTGGCGATTTTGAGAGTGTGTTAGATAGTATTGATGCTTATGATTTGTCGCAATCAGAGTTGGCCAACTTCCAACAAGATATGAATGATGCTTACTTGGTACTGATTGGGAACCCCGTGACCGGTACGGCTGAACCTGAATATGCTACAAATGCTGACGGTGAGTTGGTGCTTGATGATTATGGTAAGCCAATACCAAGTGAAAACTCTAGCACCGATGTATTCAATGACATGTTGAAAGCGCGTATGTTGATTATGGATAATAACAATGATCCAGACGGGCCGAAACCTAACGCGTTTTATTTGACTAAAGAATATGATACGACAGGTGCGGAAGCATACAAAACGCGTTTGGTTGATGATATTCTACGCTTCACATTTACGCCAGATACAAACGACCAGAACTTTGCCGGAACACAGTCTGGTGAGGCTATGAAATACAAGCTCATGGGCAACGATAACTTGCGTAAGACGAAAGAGCGATTGCTATCACGTGGTATCATGCGACGTCTAAGATTGTTAGGTAACGTTTGGGGTATTAAGAGTAGTGTGTCAACCACCAACCGTCAAGACGGCTTATATGATGCAATCAACGACATTCAAGTTAACTTCACGCCTAACATGCCGACATCTGATGAAGAACGGTTGGCTGAATTAAAGAATTTGTTTGGCGTTGTTAGTGACGAAACTTTGTTCACGCTATTATCGACATTTACGGGAGTTGATGCTGATGATGAAATGAAGCGCTTAGCTGATGAAAAGCAGGCTGGTATTGATAATTTTCAAGCACAAACAGGATATCAAACATTAGCACCTGATGATGGTAAGACAGATGAGTGATTATTGGCAGAAACGTACGCAAGGCATCATGGACTTATTGGACGTTAAAGATAAAAATTTAACGGACGCTGTACTCAAAGAATATCAATCTGCTTCACAAGATGTTGCGATTAAGATTGATGAATTCTACGAGAGATATGCTGACAATAACACAGTGTCTTACGCTGATGCACACAAGCGCATTAGAAAGACTGATTTAAGCGACTACGTGAAACGGGCAAACAATTATCGTATGTCTAACAAAGACAATCCAGAGTTGTTAAAGCGTTTGAATGCGCAGTACATGACATCTAAAATAAGTCGATTAGAGTTGTTAAAACTGGAGATTGATTTCCGTATTTTACAGGCAAGCAGTCAGCAAGTCGGTTCATTTACTGAATATCTAGCCAAAGAGAGTGCTTATATTTACGGCGCACTAGCAGTTGGAAATGCAATTAAGACGTTAAACAACGCTGAAATTGATAGTATCTTGTCATTCGAGTGGAGTGGGGCCAATTATTCGGAACGTGTCTGGCGTGATAATGATGTACTGGCTAATAAATTGAAAGATGTGTTAGTTAAGGCTGCAATTAACGGAAGCAATCCAAGAGTTACCGCTAAGAATTTGCGTGACGTATTTGGCGGAACTAAACCTAACACTGAACGGTTAGTTCGCACAGAAAGTACATACGTAGCTAATGCAACAACTGCTAAACGGTATGAGAGTTATGGTGTTGAATCATACGAGTTCGTGGCAGTTATGGATAATCGCACGTCAAGTATCTGTCGCAGCCTAAACGGTGAAGTATTCAAAATGAATGACTTTTCACCAGGGACTAACGCACCGTCAATGCACCCGAACTGCCGTAGTACAATTGTGCCGTCTGATGATGAACTGACGAAATTTAATAAGTATTTAGATCCGGACACGGTAGATGATCTACCAAGCTGGGATTAAGGAGAGCAAATGGAATTAGTAGTATTCACAAACAACGGACAAACATTCATGTTTAAGCAAGTAACGAATTTTACAAATACCACAACCGGATTTAACTTTTCATACACTGGAGTTATGACGGGTGTAACACGAAACGCGGTCTTCAATAACACCAGCGTTGCGGGTTATGCGCTGGTTGAATCATAAAAATAACACTGATATTAGCATATTGGTGTTTTTATTTTGACCTGTCGCAAGTCAATAAACTAGGCATGTGTATATGGGACTATATCATGCCGTGTGTGGGTTTTAATCGTGCATGGGGCAAAATTATACGATACAAGTTGTGTATGGGCTAAGAAAGGATAAATTATGGCTGATGAAGTAGAAACAGAAGTACAAGACCAAGAGGTGGAAACGCAAGATGAAAAGTTGATGTTTACGCAAAGCGAACTAGATTCGTTGATTGACAAGCGGTCGGCTAAAGCGTTGGAAACAGCAAAGTCTAAGTGGGATGAAGAGAAACAGGAAGCTATCACTAAGGCAGAGCAACTCGCTAAAATGAGTGCTGCGGATCGTAAGGAAGCGGAAGATAAGGCAAAAACTGAAGCGTTTAATAAGCGTGAACAAGAGCTTAATATGCGTGAATACCGTTATGAAGCAAAACATCAACTCGAAGAAGTAGGCTTGCCGGACACAATGGTTGACATGGTCTTGTCTGATAATGCTGAAATAACCAAGAACAACATCAATACGCTGAATGACCTCGTTAACAAGCATGTTGAAGCAACAGTTAATGAACGTTTGAAGGGCAGTGAACCAAAATCAGGACAAAATGCAGGTGTTGGTAGTGCAATGGCACAGGCACTCGGAATTAAATAGGAGAATATAAATTATGGCATATAACTATGTAACAAAGGATGCGGGAGTATTCGACCAAAAAATTACACAAGGTTTGATTACATCAGCATTGGGTGTACCAGATGTGACGTTAGTCAACGGTGGAAAATCGTTTACGTTGACAAGTATCTCAACATCAGGATTGAAACCACACGGACGTGGTAAAGGTTACAATACTGGATCAGTTTCAAACGATAAGACAGTTTACACTATGGGTCAAGACCGTGATATTGAATTTTTTGTAGACAGTCAAGATGTTGATGAAACAAACCAAGATTTGGCTGCTGGAAATATCACTAAGGTGTTCATTGAAGAAAACGTGCAACCAGAAATTGATGCCTACCGTTTCGCTACACTAGCAAAAGGGGCAGGACAATCAACTACTGAAACATTAACAGTTGATAATGTTTACTCGCAAATAAAGGCGGCTTTGCTTCCAATTCGTAAATACGGGGCACAAAACATTATCGGATTCGTGTCATCAGAAGTAATGGACTTCTTGGAACGATCAAAAGAATTCACGCGTTCAATCACTAACCAAAATGTTGGCATGACAGCGTTGGAATCACGTGTGACATCTATTGACGGCGTGACACTGATTGAGGTATGGGACGATGCCCGTTTCAAAGACGCGTTCGACTTCTCAGACGGTTTCAAGTCAAAAGCTGGTGCAAATGATATTAACTTTATCTTGGTGGCTACACAAGCGACGATACCGGTTGTCAAGGAAAACTCAGTTTATTTGTTCCAACCCGGTGAACACACAGAGGGTGACGGGTATTTGTATCAAAATCGTTTGTATCATGATTTATTCATCAAGAAGAACAAGAAAGATGGCGTTTCTGTTTCAATTAAGGGTGCTGGTGGACAATAACCGCAACGAACAGTGGCGTAACCACTCGAACGGGGTGTGAAGCCTGTTAGGAGGATCTATGGCAGATGAAAACTTAAATAAAATTAAAGTCTTGTTGTCAATAAGTGACGTAAAGCAAGACGATCTGTTAAATCTGTTGTTGGAAGATAACCAAGCGCGATTGTTGAGTTACATTAATCAAGATGGCAATAATCTGGTTAGTTATCCCACTGAAATATCTTGGTTATTACGTGAGATTACAGTTCGGCGTTTTAATCGCATCGGGGATGAGGGTAAGAGGTCATCTAGCGAGAGTGATGTGTCTGCAACGTGGAGTGATGACGATGTTGATGATTATGCAGATTACTTGAGAAAATATCGTGCCAAAAAAGGTGGTAACGGTATTACGAGGTTCATATGAGATACAGTGATCGCGTTAAAATTATGACGACCGTTGAAACTAACGGGCCATTGGGTCCAGTCAAAAAACAAGTATTGTCTGATTGGTTGCCATGTCGTATTACTGGCGTAAATCAGTACACTAACATGAATGTTTTTGGAAAGTATGACTCAACTGCGGTGGCCATTCATTTTAAAAACAAAGTTGGCAAGATTGACTATGTTTTGATAAATGGTGTGCAGCGTAAACCACAAGCGATACCAAACACACGTGGGAACACGGTAGTTATCATTCAAGGGGTGTAGCATGTCTAGAATGACAATCCAATTCGATGGTGCAGATGATCTAATCAAACAATTCAATAGTCAACCAGAAAAAATCAGACGTGAAGCTGACAATATTGTTATGAACACAGCTTTGAGAGTTGAGACGCGAGCAAAGACAATGGCACCTGTTGATACCGGTTATTTGAAACAACACATCGCAGCACAAAAAACGGGTGATATGAGTGCAGATATTGATTCAAGTGCTAGCTATTCTATTTTTCTAGAAATGGGAACACGCAGAATGTCACCACACCCATTCATGAACCCAGCGATGAAACAAGAAGAATTATTTTTCTATCAAAAATTGCAGAATTTGTTGAAGGGAGGGCTTAGATGAGCGATAACTCACCAATGGCACAACTGTTGATTGATATTTTCAGCAAACTAAAATCAGGCACTATACCTGTGTATAATCTGTTACCCGAGTCTGATACCCCAGAGCCATTCCTCGTGTTAGGTTCTCACATGGATGATGACCAGCTAACAGCACGTAACGGATGGGAAACAGTTACGACAGAATTGCAGATTGATTTGTTTTATTCGATCAATGACAGACTAGCACTTGAAAATGATACTTATTCAATCAAAAGCGCAATTACACAAACCACAGACAGAATCACACGTGTAACATCTCAAATATTGGTTGATAACTCAATTGGAAGAGATGTATACCATGTGATTTTTTCTGTGACAGCATATATTTAGGAGAAATTATGACAGTAGATATGGTTAAGGGCACGGCAACACTTGCCAAAAAGGTATGGTATTTTATTCAATCAACGTCAGCAGCGGTTGGTAGTTCAGCGGTATTACCAGCTATGCAAACAGAAGGGTCAGTAAGTATTGAGGGAGACTCAATTGACGAACAAACAAAGTTTGGTCGTATTGTCATGCCTTCCTCAAACGAAGACTCAATCGAACTGACGACATACGTCGTACCTGAGGATAAAGCAGTTGATATTATTACACAAGCTAAGCACAAGGGTGATCAAGTTAAGGTGTGGCGTGTTGTTGTTGACAAGCGATATGCTAAGAAAACTGGAACAGAGCCGAATAGCAAGCAAGTATTCCCTGCAATGTTTGGTTACGCGGTCGTTGACAGCGTTTCATTAGATGACGGTGACAAGTTGATCACTGCTAAGTACAAGTTGAATATCATTGACAAGTTGAAAGAAGGTCAATTTGAATTAACTGATGATGAAATTGCAACATTAGACGCAATTTATGAGTACGAAAACCCTGGCGAAAAAACAGGTAACTTCGGTACAGACGAACAATAAGAGCTTCGGCTCTCTACATAAAAAGGAGATAACTCATGGAAGTAACAGTAGGTAAGAAGACAGACACACTAAAGTTCAACTATAAGGCATTGTTCAATGCAAATAAAGACTACAGCACCTACGATGCCAACAACAATAATATGGGCGACGGTGCTACCAATTTATTTACACGTATTTTAACTGGCGATACAGCTGTAATCATTGACATTATCAAGGTTGCAGGTGGCTTTGGAAAAATATCAGATGATGATTTATTTGATGCCGTTGATGAAATTACAGAAGATGGTGCAAAGATTGATGAAGTACTAGCAGAATTAAAGGACGAGTTGAAAAATAGCGGTTTTTTCTTGAAGTCAATCACAGCGCAACGGGACGCGGTAGCAGAAGCGCTACCAATGGTGAAATCAAAGGAACAAACAGACGAAATCAAGCAACAAGTGACGGCGATCGAACGTATTCTGAAATTGCTGAACGAAAATCTCTAATTGAGTTATTGGCTCGCTTTGGTATTTACGATACCGAGTGGGCTTTTTCGTTGTACAAATGGGAATTGGACGCTGTTATCAAAGGTAGACAACTTGCACAAATTGATGAACGTGAGAAGTTGGCCGTACTAGCAACACAAATTGGTTACTTTGTGAACGCCGAAAAACCTAAATTTAAGGATATATTTAACCGTGATGAACTTGAAGCGTCGTTAGAAGGTACCTACGATCCGCATAAGAAAGAAAAAACCGAACAGGAACGCTTGGAGCTATACAGAAAGGCACTGACTGTATTCGGGGAAAGGAGTTAATATGGCAAATTATAACGGCGGAAATGTTACGGCTCATATTGGCGCTGATATATCTGATTATCAGTCAGCAATGAAAAACGTTGCGGGCGCTACTCAAAATGCACTATCTAGTGCTAATCAAGCGTTTTCTAGTATCGGTAAAACATTAGCAATTACAGGAGCAGCAATAACTGCGGTAGGCATTAAAAGTTTAACCGGATTTGGTAGCTTTCAAGCTTCATTAAATAAGGCTGCGGTTATAGCTGGCGGAACATCAAAAGACATTCAAGGGTTGTCTGATGTTGCTAACAAGATGGGTGCTGATTTGCCTTTGAGTGCTAAAGATGCAGCTGATGCTATGGTTGCGATGGCTCGTGATGGTGCTTCAATTGGTACAATTAAGAAAGAATTTCCGGCGATTGCGCAAGCTGCTACAGCTGCCGGTGCTGACTTACAAACAACGGCGAGCGTTGTGCAACAGTCAATGAACATCTGGGGCGACTCATTGAAAAGTCCGCAACAGTCAGCGGCTATTTTAACGCAAACAGCTAACTTGTCGAACGCTTCTATTGAAGATATGCAGCAAGCATTGGCAACGATTGGCGGCACGGCAAATAATGCGGGCATTGATATGCAAACCGTATCAACTGCCCTTGGTTTGTTGACTAACCGTGGATTTAGTGCGGCACAAGCTTCGCAAGACTTAAACCATGCCTTATTGCTAATGCAGGCACCAAGTAAGAAAGGTGCTGAAATGGCTGCATCCTTGGGTGTTAGCTTCAGTGATGCACAAGGAAACATGAAGCCACTACCACAAATTTTGAATGAAATTGGTGACGCCACGGCAAACATGACCAGTTCAGAAAAAGCAGCAGCGTTAAAAACAATGTTTGGTTCAGCTGGAATGGCTGCTATCTTACCATTGATGAAATCGGTTAAAGATACCACAGACAATACGACTACGAGTTGGTCAGCGTTTACTGGAGAAATGAATAAGGCTTCGTCAAGCACTCAAGTTGCTACTAAATTTCTTGCTAGCCAAGCTAGTGAAATGCAAAAAAACGTTGGTTCTAAAATTGAACAAGTTGGTGGTAACTGGGAATCACTACGTAATTCATCAATGGCTGGAAGTTCAGGCGTGATGGGTAGTATCGCTGATATGATCAGTAGCACTTTACAATGGGCGACAACTTCTAATAGTGCAATCGGAAGCGGTATACGTACATTTCTTGGTTTGACACCAATTATTGGTGCCGCTACACTGGCAACAGGTTCATTTCTAACAGCTGCCACTAAGATTGGTGGTGTAATGCGCACGCTTGGAACAGCAATGCGAGCTATGTTAATAAGCCCTTTGGGAATTGCTGTTATTGCTATAGCTGCGCTTGTAGCAGCATTTGCTATTGCGTATAACAAATCTGAACAATTTAGAAATACGGTAAATCAGTTGGCGGGAACATTCTCTAAGGCATTGGCACCGGCGATAGACTTTGCAAAAAAATCATTCGGACTATTCTTGCAAGGTACAGCATCTGCATTTCAAGGAATTATTCAACAAGTTGCTAATTTAGGAACAAGCATAGCTAAAAGTATTAATTTTTCATCTATTGGTTCATCTTTAATAGGATTTATATCACAAGTCATGAATGTTATGACAATCGCTCGCAATGCGGTTGCTGATTTTATTAAAGGCTTTATAAAAGCTAATGCTGTTCAGTCTGTATGGTTAGCATTGGTGTCTACATTTAATCTTTTAAAAGATGTAATAGGAACAGTTATTATTTCTTCAGGTAAACTACTAAGTAGTTTTAGTCAGGTTGGATCATCTGAATCGGCGTTTGAGACTTTAGGAGCAATTATTGGATCACTTGTAACTGTAATATCAAATGCTGTTTACGCAGTAACTAGATTTATCGATAATTTAACAAAAATAGAAGGTTTTAACGATGTATTTACTTCAGTGGTTGTTGCTGTAGGTTCTGTGGTTATTGCATTTAAGGTTGTTTCTTTAGCTGTAAAAACAGGGCAAGTTGCTATGACTATGTTCAGCAATGCCGTAAAGATCGGACAAGGTGTAATGGCGGCTTTTAATGTAGTCATGTCGGCTAACCCTATTGTATTGTTAGTTATTGCCATAACTGCAGTAGTTGCGGCACTAGCATATTTCTTTACGCAAACCCAAACAGGACAAGAAATATGGTCTAACTTTGTCAAATTTCTGTCAGGCGTTTGGGGAGGGATAAAACAAGGTGTAATAGGAGCTGGTAAGGCAGTATCTGATGCATGGAGTAGTAGCAAAAAATCAGTAGAAAATGCTTGGTCAGGAACGAAGACATTCTTTTCAAACTTATGGGCTAACGTTTCAAAAGGTACTGATATTTTTGTTCAAGCAAACCAAAAAGCTGGTAGTGACTCTGTTAACGCTCTTAAATCTGGATGGAATTCGGTTGCAACTTTCTTCTCAAATGTTTGGGATAGTGTTATTCAAACATTACAACCCGTGTTTGACCTAATAATACAAGGGTGGAATTCCGTTGTAACTAACCTATCTACAATTTGGAATGGCTTAGTAAGTATTGCAACAGGTGTATGGAACCTGCTTAAAGACGTGATTATGGGTCCAATATTATTGTTGCTTGATTTAATAATTGGAGACTTCACTAATCTTGGAATAGATGCGCAAAATATATGGACAAATATCGTGACTAGTTTGGGGCAAATTTGGAACGGAATAGTTATGATAGCGACAACCATTTTCGGAATTATTGCTAATACTATTAATGTTATCTGGACAACTATTTCTGCTTTTGCTGTATCAATTTGGAACAGTATCGTTTCAACAGTAGTCGGTATATGGAATAGTTTCACAACCGCTGCAACTAAATTTGCAACTGATTTATGGACTAGCATTGTTAACGTTTGGAACGCTATACCTGGTTTCCTGTCAGGATTGTGGAACAGGGCTGTTTCAACAGTAACAGGAATTTGGAACGTGTTTGTTAATAGCGCGGTGTCATTTGGTAATCGTTTATGGAATGGCATTAAAAGCATTTGGAATGCCATTCCTGGTTGGGTTTCCAGTCTTTGGAATGGTGTCAGAAACGTTATATCGTCAGTATGGAATGCGATTTCATCAACCGTATCAAATCTAGCTCGTAGCGCTTGGAACGGAGTAGTTGGTGCTTGGAGTGGTGCGGTTGGTTGGGTGTCTGGTATATGGAATGGTGTTAAGAGCGCTATTTACGCAGCAATGAACTTTGATTTGTGGGGTGCCGGTCAAGCAATTATGAACAGTTTCTTGAACGGGTTACGTTCAGTTTGGGGAGCCATTACATCGTTTGTCGGTGGTATTGCGTCTTGGATAAGGGCGCACAAAGGTCCAATCAGTTACGATCGTAAATTGCTTATTCCTGCGGGTCAAGCAATTATGAGTGGTTTTGGCAGTTCTTTGAATGCCAACTTTGAAACTGTCAAAAAATCAGTATCATCATATGCTGGTCAAATTGCTGATGAGTTCGGACAACAGCAGTACACATCTAGCGCACAGCTCACAACTAGTAGTACTGGTGTTGCCGGTCAAATAAACGGTGGTTTGTCTGCTTTAAGTGACAAAGTTGCTGAACAACAAACACAATCACCTGTATTCCAAGTATTTAATGAAATTGTTGGTGACAAGATCACAACAACAGTTAACAGTAAGAATGCACGTAGACAAGCAACGGTTAAAATCATGGGAGGAGGGGCATAATGGATTTACTAATTACAAATGGCGCATCAAGCGTTAAGCTAAGCGATAAAGGCATTATTGCCACCGATTTTGATGAGAGTACCCCTAGCTTACATTTGAATACTAAGTCGTTTTCAGGACGCAATGGAAAGATAAATTTCGGTGGTGATTATGATGCCAAAAAATTAACGTATACGGGTTATTTAACCGCGATTAATCAGTTTGATTATGAATCCAAGCGTAACTGGTTGTACCAAATTTTGGCCGGATCAAATCCGTATTACATTACGCCATTGTTTTCAAGTGATCCACAATTTAACTACGAAATACCAGGTCAATTCACTGGTAATAAATTAGGTCAAAGTAATGGTTTAGAGAGTAATAAACGTTTTTTGGTAACACTAGAGGACACGTTTGCACCACGATTCGTTGGGAGTGTCGATGGCAAGCAACTATATAAAATTGAGCTTAAATTCGAAACAGCAGTATTGCCTTTTGGTGAAAGTAAACCAAAAACAGCAACAATAACGAATCAAATTGTATACACTGGAACAGTCACGGCATCTCAATTAGAAGTACCTTTTTACGTCAAGTTAACTGCCAATCAAACAGCGAGTGTGATTTCGTTGAAAATTGGTGCTAAAACGTGGACATATTCTGGCACGGTAGCTGTTGGGGATGTTTTCAAGATTGGTGGTATGTACAACTTAAAAAATAGCTTGTCTATTAACGACAACACTAACTTTGAATATTTCGTATTAGAACCATCTATCAGCGGTCAAATTGCTGTTAATTCATCAATTACGGCAACGATAGAAATTCACGATTACAAGGAGCTGTACCTATGATTAAATTTAAAAATGTTGCAGGTCAATCATTCCTTGCAGTTGGAACCATTCAAAGAAAAAGTGCCTTGAATGGCGAAAAATCATTAACGGGTACTATATATGATGGTGATGACGTGCTCAATAAAATTGACAAAGGTTGGTCGCTTGAATTTGATGATGAGCCTTATGTAATTACTTATTTTGAACGTAATGATAATGATAATACTGTATCATTTGATGCCATACATCGTTTCTTTTGGAACACAGCTAAAAGTGTGTTGTACACATCAACAAGCGGTAGTCACACCATTAAATGGTATTTAGATCAAATATTTTCTAATACAGGATATACGTATGCCTTGAACTACGCACCAACTGCGATTGGAAAAGATAATTGGGGAATGAAAACCAAGTTATCACTTTTTAATGACATTATTTCAAGTATTGGTGGTGAGTTTGAGATCAATGGTACTTTAGTATCCATTTTTGAAAAAGTTGGGACAGATTTATCGACGATTGTGCGCTACGGATTCAATTTGTCTGATATGTCAGTTGAAAATGATGCTGTTGGTTTTGTAACTTATGGTGAAGGCTTTGGCGCATATGCTGATCAACAAAATCAAAGAGGCGACAGATTGCATGTAACCTATACTAGCCCATTAGCTAGTGTATATGGTAAGTTACAAGCTGAACCCGTAGATGACCAACGATTTACCATTCAGAGTAATTTGCTAAATGCTGTTAAGGATGAGGTTGATGGTAGTTTTTCCGTATCAATAAAACTGTCTCTTTACGATTTAACCGCTGCTGGATACCCTTACAAAATGGCTAATGTTGGCGATTGGTTAATGGCGATTGATGAAAGACTGGACTTCAAACAACGCATTCGCATTATCAGTATTGATGATGAATTTTCAGCTGAAGGAACGCGTATTAGTTACACCGTAACCGCTGGTAACGTTGGTATCGTTCAGAAATATCAAGACTCTAACGCCTCGCTCGCAACACAAGTAAATAACGCAATGGATGCAGCCAACCAAGCCGTGACTGATGCTAATGTCGCATTGATAGCTGCTAATGGTAAGAACACATCATATTACGTTGATAGTTTTGACATATTGCCAAAAACGGCTAACGAGGGTGATTTAGGATGGGTACAAACAGGCGATGGCCGTGTGCTTTACATTTACATCAAAAAACCTGATGGTTCATTATATTGGGAAAAACGTATCGACCCAGAAATGGGCGAACAAATAGCGGCGGGTGTTGAAGAGGCGGTATTAACTGCAAAATCTAACAGTGATAAGGCAATAGATGATAACAATGTGCTAATCAATCAGACAATTAACACAGTATCTAAACAGCAGGCTAATAATGAGATTGATAAGCGCAATTTTGATGCCAATGCTCAATCAATGGTTAATCAAGGGGTGGTTGATGCTAAGGTAAACACGCAAACGGTAGCGCAACAAACATTAGCTACTGCAAATGCTAATTTAGACCAAGCTCAGGCACAAATTGAAGCGGCTTATAAGTCAGCAGACGGCATTGTCAACAAGAAAATTGATGACACAGCTACCAGTATCGGTACCACAATCATCCAAAATAAAACTGATGCAAATAATGGCATATCTGTTGCTCAATCTACAGCTCAACAAGCATTAGATGGCTTAAAAGCTACAGTCAGTAAATCAGATTATGATGCCAAAACCAAAGATTTAACTTCCAAAGTTGGTACGGCTCAATTAACAGCCGATCAAGCAACAACAACAATTGGAAACTACCAAAAGTCAAATGATGGGCGTGTTTCGACTGCTGAAACAAATATCAAATCAAATAAAGACGCCATAGCCTTAACCGCTACTAAACAGGACTTAAACAGTGCTACTAATACTCTAAATACTAGTATTGGAGCAGTTAATGTAAAGGCTGATAGTGTCACTACCACGGTTGCACAGCTTAGCAAGGATACAACTACTAAGTTTGCCACTCAACAGACTACAATTGACGGCATTACCCAAACCGTATCAGCCAATACTGGTGCTATCAACAGCGTGACTAGCCGTGTAACAACAGCTGAGGGTACGTTAACAAGTACAACTAACCGTGTGTCTGGTGTGGAAACTAAGCAAACGACATTAGCTGGACAAGTAAGCCAGGAGATTTCAGACCGTAATAATGGGGATAGTAATACCCTTAATTCAGCAGCCACATATACCCAATTACAAGTTTCATCTGCAACCAGTGGACTTAATTCAACAATCACTCAAACAGCTAGTGCTATTATTGCTAACCTTGGTGCAAGTAACTTATTTCCTAACTCAGAGTTTACTGCTGATTACGGTTATCTTTCTAAATCGGGCACCATTGAAATTAGGCAAAATCAGAATATTGATAATAAGATTAGTGGCGTAATTACCATCGTTTCAACAGCGGCTGGTTACCAAGGATACTGGGCTAATAACATACCAGTAATAGGTGGTCAGAAATATAGCGGGGCAACACGGGTACATTATACAAATGGTGGGTTAACTAATGGTCGAGCTTTACTTGATGTTTGGTATGTTGATAGTTCTGGTGCACGAATTAATGGTGGGACTGGTGGATCGTGGAAAGTTCAAACACCGCAGATAGATTCACCCTACTGGATTGATCTATACTTTGACGGTATTACTGCTCCGATTAACGCATCATACATGCAAGCTTCACTAATTGTTAATAATGCAGGAGCGGGACAAAAAGCAACATTCACCCAGACAACTATAACTGCAACGGATGTGCACCAAACTTACACGCCTAACGATGATATGTCAGCTAATTTAACATTATTCAAGGACAACTGGAGCATTGGTATCAAGGACAATATCCAAGGTATCGTGTCGGGTATTGTTGGTACGCCTACTCAAATGTCATTGATCAGCAAGAACATTACGCTTGATGGTAATACGACCGTTACGGGTGATTTTTACGCACTTGGCGGTAATTTCAAGAACCTGAACGCTTCAAACATGACGGTTGGTACGTTGAATGGTAACCAAGTTAACGTTACTAATATCAATGCGAACAATATTGTAGCAGGTACCATATCTGGAGCTAATTTAAGCATTAACTTAAACACAGGCCAAGTATATTTTCAAAACGGAAGGATCTATAGTCAAAGTATTGATGATCAAGATGGCATTGGTGTTGATATCAATATCGACAAACGATATATAGCCACAAGGAGTTCATTAGGCTATTCGACATTAAAAGATGGTGGTTTATATTTATCGCAATATTCGCTTACAGATTCTGGTAATTCACCTTATTTTGGCGTAAAAAATGATACTAGTGGTTTTGGAACAGGTGGAGCACTAATATACGGAACAAAATCGGTAGGTATTGCAACGCTTCCACATTCTGTGCCAAACTACATCGGCACAGAAAATTATAACGGAATCATTGTTTCTGAAGATAAGAAACTTTTTTTAGCTGGTTATTCAAAAGGTGTCATGATAACTGGTGGGGCTGATATTGGAAACAGTGCTGGATCTCCTTTCATAAATCTTGGAACAACAAGTTCAAATACAGTAAATGGTACAGGTGGTGACAGAATATCTCTATATGCAAAATATTTATATTTATCTCTTCAGTGGGCAACAACAACATCTAGCTCTGCGAACATGTTCATAGCATCAGATGGTGCCGTTGTCCGCTCATCATCATCATCTAAATATAAATTAGATATCGAATACGAAAAAGAACCAGATACAGCTAACAAGTTACTAACACTAGACCCAGCTACTTGGCACGACAAATTTGAGAGTGAACAAATAGCTAAATTTCACAAAACCGGTGTTGATACAGAACGTTCAATAGATATGAATAAACGCCGTTACTATGGAGTAATTGCTGAAGATTTAGTTAAGGCGGGTTTAGATTATCTAGTACAGCGTAGCCCAGAAACAGGTGATGTTGAAGGTGTTGAATATTCTAAAATTGGTGTTGCTTTAATACCAATTGTTAGAGAATTACGAAATCGAATAATCGAACAAAATATCGCACTTGAAAGATTAAAGGAACAATTAAAATGAATAATATACAGATGAAAAATGAAATTCCAGATAACAATAATGACACAGTAAAATTAGTGTTTAGTGTGACTTTTGACGATGGAACAGCAATCAGTGACGGCGCAATCGTTATTAGTCGTTCAGACTGGTTAAACATGAATGGTAAAAATAAACTTGATAAAATTGCTGATGTTATATCAGATAAAATTTTAGGAACAAAGGAGCTTAATCGTGAATTTAAATAAAGATAAGGTAATTGAGAAACTTATTCAGCAAAATGCTTCACAATCGTTAGCTATTGTTCAGCTACAAACGTTGGTTGAACAATATCAACAAACATATCCAGAAAAAGAAGAGGAAAAATAATATGATCGTCACAAAATCAGTAGCAATTAATGCAACTTCAACTACCGTAGAAACAGATGGTGCGGCACCAACCGTCATTGCTTATTTCAATGCCAATGTATCTGATACAGGAACGACAAATAATATGAACATTCAAAATCAAGCATTATATGATGCTAATAAGGCACAAGTTCGTAAGGATAAGGCTGATTTTGATAATGCAGTATATGCAGTTGAAGATGAACAAGCGAGCGTTTAAGCATGAAAAAACACTTTTGGAAAAATCGCCAGTGGGTGACGATCGCTACTGAAGAAATTATCATCGGTATCATCATCATGCTGCATTATCAGCAACTAGATTTACGTTTACCACCGGCTCTCGGTTTATTAGACGATGCGCCGGTTGGTATTGCCTACTTATTAATTGGCGCTACATTGCTAGTTAACTCGCTGTGGGACTTTTACTGGCACTATATTAGATTAGTGCTTATTGCCTTGTCTGGTGGCATGTGGACACTACTAACTGTTAGCTATGCAATGAACGACATTTACCGCAGCAGCGTGACAATTGTGCCATTTATATTTGCGGTAATCACAGCCAATGTGTTATTTAGTGCTTGGGAAGAGCCACGCTATAAATTGAAAGGTGGTGAGTACCATTGAACAGTTAGCATTCATATTCGGTGCATTTGGTACCATTGCCACAGGTTATTTCGCATGGCGCGGTAAGCGGGAAGACACTACCCAGAAACACGATGACACAGTTAGTGAAATGTTTGCCACACAAGGCGCGTTAGTCAAGGAATTATCATCGCAGGTATCACAATTAAGCCAAGAAATTGCTTCATT
Organism: Leuconostoc gasicomitatum LMG 18811; assembly: GCF_000196855.1. Lineage (NCBI taxonomy): Bacteria > Bacillati > Bacillota > Bacilli > Lactobacillales > Lactobacillaceae > Leuconostoc > Leuconostoc gasicomitatum. Next base: position 1,612,437 of record NC_014319.1, on the reverse strand, counting down.
ACGCAGCGATAATAAAAATTTGACACAAGAAAATGAAGCCTTACGTAGTGAAGTCAATAAATTAACTGAAAAAATCGATGAACTGATGAAGACGGTCTAAGCCGTCTTTTTTATTTTAAGGAGAAAAATAATGGATTTAATCACTTTTTTTAACAGCTTAACAGCAACCGTATACGGATTTATCACACTATTCACTTGGGTAGCGGTGCAAGCAATTAAGCAAACTAAAATTGATAATCACTGGTTGCCACTGGTGTCAATTGTGGTTGGCACGCTAGTTGGCTTTGTAGCCGCTAGTTACATTTACGCAACAGATATATGGCTGGGGGCAGCTTTTGGCTTTATTTCAGGATTCGCTGCCACCGGACTAAACGAAGTATTGAATCATTACGCATTCAATCCAATGAAAGAAAGTGAGAAATAAACATGGGATATAATATTGAACGCAACATCGTCGTACCTGGACAACCCGACAAGGAAAATGGTTTTGCAGTGCCTCCATTCGGACAAGTTCATATGCATTCCACAGCTAACACTTCAGCAACAATGGACAATGAAGTAGCCTATTTAAAGAATAACTGGCCTAATGGTTACTATACCCATTTAGTTGGTGAGGGTGGCCGTATTATTCAAGTAGCTGATACCAATGGTGGCGCATGGGATGTAGGTGGAGACTGGAATCATGAAACGTATGCCGCAATTGAGTTCGCTGAACGAGTAACTTCACAGGCAGATTTTGACAAGTCTTATCGTGCTTATATTTGGTTAACACGAAAGCTGGCCGATGAGTGTGGAGCTGACTACGTCTTAGACGATGATGATATTATTGGCATCAAAACTCATAATTATGCATCACGAACAGGACATGGATCAGATCATGTTGACCCACTACCATTCCTACAAAAGTGGGGTATTAGTTATGACCAACTTAAAAAGGATGTTCTTAATGGACTAGATGAGGAGAAACCTATGCCTAAACCAAAGTTTAAAGAAAATGACTATATTCGTTTAATTGACAAAGCAAGCGCTTCTGCTTATAACACGCCAATTGATAAGGGTACTAAATCGACATGGGGACGTATTGATGGTAATCCGTTTGAACTCCACAAGTCTAATTCCAACTTTGCATACCGGGTTGCTTTCTGGTATCCAAATGGAGTTGTGTTCTGGAATATTTTGGAACAAGATTTACAAATTAAATAGATTAAAAAGTCCAACAAGATTAAATTCTAGTTGGACTTTTTGCTTTTATTAGAGTAATCTATAACAACTTGTGATATGATAGTTTTCATGGGAATTTATTTGGCGATTAAACATATGTATAGAGTTATTTTATTATTAACGTTAACCTACAACGTTTGTTCTAGTAAGGATTACGACACAATAGTTTTTCTAGGAATTATATATCTTTCATCACAAACGTTTTTAGCCATTGATTCTGTTGCTGAAAATGAAATGTTAAAAAAACGTTTTATGAAATTTCAAATAGTCATGGTCAGTTCAGTGTTCACGTTAATTGCTATATTAATCCCAAATTTTAAAGGATTAATCTTTTATGTTATATCTTTACCGCATGTCTACTTTTTTGCAAACATAATAGGTAGGAGCATCGTCGTTGCACTATCAATTTACTCGCTATATTATATAGCATTCTTGATTGAGCCACAAAAAAAGAATAATCAAGAGAAGAGTGATACAATTGAAGTAGAAAAGATGGCGAAAAAGAATTTGAAGGAAGCCAGAATAGATAGCAATAGTGAAAGAAGTGAAAAGTCTCAAAAAAAGCTAAGAGAAAAAGCGGAAACAGCGGAAGATAAAAGAAATCATCATCCGAAGTCGAAGACACGTATTAGAAAGGGTAAGTGATATCTATGAGTGCATTAGTAATTTTCTTGATAGGCGTTGTATTGTTTTACACTCTTTTAGTAGCTTCATACGCAGGAAAATTTAGAGCTTATGGTGTGAAGGCTAAATTTGGTAAGTATATTGTTGGACCTTGTCTAATGTTTAAAGTTGGTTATTCTGTCAGCAAAAAATACGAAACAGATCAGAAGAAACCATACAAAAAAATTAAGTCTGAAATTCATTGGGCCGTCATGTCGATGGCTAACTTCGAAAGAGATACAGCAATGTTTGCTGTGATTATAAGAACAATACTCTTGGCTAAACCAGCTGAACGAAAAGCATTCTTGGATTCTGTAGGCGGCTCAGTAATCAGCAATGAATTAGGATACAAAGGAAATGAAAAAGTCCGCTTAGCAGATTTATTTGGACAGATGAAAGGCAGTGGAATGTTTAGCGGAATTTCTAACGGAGATTTCATGCAAGGTCAAAAGATTGCATAATATCTTAGGTTATCTGCTAAAGATAGACTATTTTTACTAAACCACAACAAGTTTTTCATGCTAAAAAGACCAACCAGAATTTTAATTCAGTTGGTCTTTTTTTATTGTAGTGAATCACACCATTTATCCAATGCAGTTTTCTGTTCGCCACTTAACTCTCCAATAGGGTCACCATACTTCTGGTGTGCATCAAGTAAGTAGATATCTATTCCAGTCTTCTTGTTAATTGTGCGCGGCGGCATGATTCTCAAAATCACACGTATTGTTTGTTCTTTATTCATATTATTTTCCCTCTAAAATAATAGTACGTATTAAACAAGATGGACTCTTAATGTTATTTGCAATTATATATTTCTGTAACACAATCGTAACATTAATCTATTGCACACTGCTTAATTAAGCGGTATACTTAATTCAAGGTTAAGGAAGAGGTAAACGACATGACAACATTTAAGAATATCAACAACTCAAACATCATCATCGAGGGCGAACTCAAGGGTGCCGTCATCGTCACAACCGATGGCCGTAACATGTTAGCTGAAATGTTTGAAGAAACTCAAGAAGAATCAAACAATTTCGTATCGATTATCGAAAAGGCATCAAAAATAAACAATTTAAACAGCCATAAGGTTGCAAACTTATTGAATGACAAGCAGAAGACAGCAACCGTTATTTTAGAAAACGGTTCAAACATTGTTCGTGGACAGCACGGAGTAATATCAGTTGGTAAACAAGCAGTTAAGCAAGTAATGAACAAACAACAAGTTATTGCTTATTTTGGATAAGACAAAAAAGAGGAAAATATCATGAACTATTTTATCGAACGATTTGGCGAAGAAAACTACAAAGAAGCTAAGGCATACGTTAACAAGCATTTTAATGCTCGAAACTATCGCGGAAACGGAATTGACAAGAGTTTTTATTCAGACGGTCATCAATCTGGTGATCCACTGGATGCGCATGAAAGATTATGCTTCCGCAGCGACATGATGTATATGTATTTAGTTAGCAAAGGGTAAATCATGAAATTAGATGACTATTTAAAATTAAACAACACCACGAGATATGAAGTTGCTAAAATATCCGGCATACCAGAAACATCATTTAAAAGTATACGTAATAGGGATGTCAATAACTTATCTGGGCGTTTTTATCGTGCCATAGGGTTAGTGTTAGGTAAGACTGGCGGACAGGTGTATGACGAAATCACAGCTGATGATAACACGGTATTTAACTTCTTAGGCAAACACCACGTTCACGACAAGGAACGTGTGACCGAGTTACTAGATTACATGCTTTATTTCAAAAAACATGATATTGATGTCACTAATGTATCATTCAACAGATTTGAGAATGAAATAGAAAGTGGCCACATTTCAGGAGATGAAGATGATGTGCTTCAAGTCATTGATAATATGATCGAAACTTTTAAAACAATGAAAGAAAATGTTGAAGCTGGTAATTTGCCTATACCTAAAAAAATGGACTAACCACGTATTAAATTACGTGGTTTTTATTTGTTCAAATTTAACATATTTAATAGGAAGAAAAATATATTTATTATACTTGATTGAAGCAGCAATTGTGCTTTTCATTATTAGTTTATTGATGCTCCTTATTTTGCCTAATCTCGGCTCACAGCGTCAAAAAGCAGTTGAAACACATGCAACGGCAATGGTGTCTACTGTACAAACACAAATAGATTTGTATGCAAATGAACATCCTGAAAACGGTTCAATAACGATGAATAATTTGGTGGCAGAAGGCTATTTAACGGCAAAGCAGGCTCAAAAAGTCAAAGATTTAAATATTACAGTTGCAAATAATGAAGCGCACAAATAGCGGATTCACTTTATTAGAATCTTTAATTGTACTTAGTATCGTGGCGAGCATGTTATTGATTAGTTGTACAATAAAACCACATTATCAACAAATGGCACAATGGGAGCCAGCGTTTAAATCTCAATGGCATCAGACTAGATTGACTGCACAGCAAACACAAAAAAATGTTACTGTGACATTTGATAGAGATGTGGTGATGTTTGGTCCTGATAGTTTTAAGTATCCAAAAGGTTATAGCAATCATGTATGCACACAGATAAAAATATTGAAAACGGGCTACGTTGCGCCGACAACAATTGTGTTAACAACTGGTAAACAGACAATTAAAATTATTTTTAGTTTAGGAGGGGGCGAATATCGTGTTGAAAAGACGTAAATCAGGCTTTGTGTTGGCAGAAGCTTTAATATCTCTCTTACTGATAAGTACTGCAATAACGTTTGAATATGAACAGGTTAGAAATTTTAAACAACAAGATGCACGTTTAAAAATAGAATATCAACATGTTTCGGCACAACGAGCTACCGCAATAAAGTCATGGCATGATTATGTTGAAAAATAGTAGTGCTGCATTTACCTTATTGGAGTCACTAATCGCGGTAATAATTACGGGATTGGTGTTCATGACAATACAATTTAGTCTCTCTTTGTTAAAACCGCAGACACAAACACCATTAGACATAACATTGCGTGCTGTGACACACCAAATCGAGGTTCAAAAATATACTTTGGTATCGGCACATACAGACCATGTAATTTTAAAAAATAATGAAGAAAAATTAATGAAGTTAACCGTTTACAAAAATAGGTTACAAATATCGGCTGTAGGTGCTGGTCAAGTTATTATGGCACAAAATATTAGTCAGTTAACTGTTTTTGACCGAACAACTTATTTAGAGCTGGAAGTAGTTAATTGTCAAGGTCAAAAAGCAAGTGGCTTACTTTATCTTAAAAAAGGGGGAAATCGTGTTTAAAAAAAGGCAAGCATCAATTTTAGTGTCCTCATTAATACTCTTGGGTTTACTTGGTGGTGTTATGGTTTTACAAAATATAACTTTTAATGCGCAGTTAAAATCAAGATCTCAAATGATTATTTTAACAAAACTTGATCAAATACAGTTACAGGCAAGTTTAGCGTATCATAAAAGTCACCATCAAAATGACAAATTCGGTCATGTTAAAACAACTGTGGTGAAAAACCATATTGTCATTGAGCTAGGAAATAAGACTTACACGCGAGAGTTACTTGTGTAAACATCTTGAAAATAATATGAAAAAAAGCTAAAATAAGTCTATGACACAAGAAAAAATCGCAACATATTTTGAGGCACTAACAACTAGCACACAAGCATTAGCACAAGATGCAGATATTAGCATGATTGATGCGTTAATTGAGGTACTAGAAGATATTCATGCTGGTAATATTCAACATGAATTAGATATGCCAACAGCGGAGACAACTGACAAAATACAAAATTTAATCACTGATTTTGATTGGCAACATATGACACAAGCAGACTTAAGAAAAGTATTGCAGTTAGTTATTTTGAAAGCTAATCGAGACGATAAAACGCCTACTAATTATCAATTAACACCAGATGGAATCGGTTATTTGTTGGCAGATTTTTTGTCACAAACCGCAAATTTATCAGATGGTGACACGATCATAGATATTACAGTGGGAACGGGTAATTTACTTAATACAATTAACGATGTATTAATAATGAACAATGTGAAAATCAAACGAATAGGTATTGATAACGACGACACGCAATTAGCGTTAGCATCAGCTGTTGATGAGTTACTTAACCAAGGCACAACCGAATTTTACCAAGAAGATGTAATTTCAACAAAAGATGTTCCTAAATCTAAAGCAGTTATTGCAGATCTGCCAGTAGGTTACTACCCAATACAACCAGGGGATGATTACGATACGCGTGCGACAGAGGGCCGATCATTTGTGCATCACTTGTTGATTGAAAAAAGTTTGGAATTTGTAACTGAAGATGGTTGGGTCTACTTAATTGTGCCAGCCAATATTTTAAACGGAGACAATGCTAAAAACTTATTAAAACTTGTGGCTAATAAAGCACAACTTAAGGCTTTCTTGCAATTACCAAATGAATTCTTTAAGGATCAACGCGCAGCTAAAGCTATACTTGTACTGCAAAAAAAAGATGTTGGAACAAAAACAGAGGTGTTAATGGGGCAGTATCCAACTTTAAAAGATATTGCTGCTTTGAAAAAATTTTTGCAAGAAATTGCTGCTTGGGTTAAACTTGATAAAGAACAGGATAGTATATAGTATGTCATAAAATATAAAGTGCTAAACAATATTTTTTATGGCAGAATCCTATGTATTAAAATGTAATAGATCAGAACACATTCAAGAAAGACAGGTAAAAATCAAATCATGGCTAAGACAATGGCTGTTAATGCGGGGAGTTCATCATTAAAATTCCAATTATTGGAAATGCCAGCAGAACAAGTAATTGCGCAGGGTGTTATTGAACGAATAGGTATGGATGATGCTATTGTAACAATCAAGTATGATTCTGAAGTGGAACGCTTGATTGATGACTCCGAAGATGAGGATCATATCACCCTTTCTAAAAATGGCAAGGACAAAAAATATGAAAATGTGCTTGCAATTAAAGACCATCAACAAGCCATTAATTTTATGTTACAAAAATTAACAGATCTTGGCATTATCGAAGATTTTAATGAAATTACAGGTGTTGGACATCGTGTTGTCGCTGGTGGTGAATGGTTTAATCATTCGGTTGTTGTGAATGATTCAGTTCTAGAAAAAATTGATCGGTTAGCAGACTATGCACCATTACATAATCCTGCCAATGCCATGGGAATCCGCGCTTTCCAAAAATTATTGCCAGATGCTTTGTCGGTTGCCGTATTTGATACGTCTTTCCACCAATCTATGCCTGAAGAAAACTATCTTTATTCGTTACCATATGAATACTACACGCGATATGGTGCACGTAAATATGGTGCTCATGGGACGTCACATCGTTACGTTGCGATGCGGGCAGCAGAAATGCTTGGCAAAGACTTGAAATCATTGAAATTAATTACACTCCATTTAGGTGCAGGTGCCTCAATTACAGCTATTAAGGATGGCAAGTCACTTGATACATCAATGGGATTTTCGCCACTAGCAGGTGTCACAATGGCTACACGTTCGGGTGATGTTGACCCCTCGCTTGTATACTATATTCAAGAGCGCGAAGGTCTATCTAATGATGACATGCTAAACATATTGAACAAGAAATCAGGCTTACTTGGTTTATCAACTATTTCTTCAGATATGCGTGATTTATTGGATGTGCAAGATACAAATGATCATGCTAGATTAGCAGTTAAAATTTTTATTAATCGTATTATAAAATATATTGGTCAATACATCGCCGAAATGGGTGGTGTTGATGCAATTGTATTTACAGCAGGTATTGGGGAAAATTCGATACCAGTTAGACAAGCAATTATTGATAAATTAGAGTATTTTAATGTGTCATTAGATATTGAAGCTAACAAGATTCGTGGAAAAGAAGTAGAAATTTCGACGAAATCATCACGTGTAAAAGCCTTATTAATTCCAACAAATGAAGAATTAATGATTGCCCGTGATGTAGAATCATTGAAGTAAAATTTTTTAATCTTTTGCGTTAATAAATATGATAAAATGTAACAAGGCGGCTAGTATGAAATATGCTAGTCGCTTTACTATATAACGCAATTTTAGAAGGTAAATTATGGAATCTAGAAAAAAAAGACATCAACATGAAATTAAAGCTGCCGAATCGCTAGACGCAGCACAAAATAAATTATCTAATGGTAAACGAAGAAAAATACATGGTACACGAAATCGTATAATTGGAGTGATTTTAGCAATTTTTGTCATTGTAGGCATTGTATTTATGGCAAAAACATTATTGACAGATAAGAATGCAGCATTGAATCCACAGGATACAACTTTTAAAACTGTTAATATACCAACTGGTTCAACAGCTTCACAAATGGGGCAAACGTTACAAAATAAAAAAATAATCAAAAATAGTAAAAACTTTTACAAATATGCCATGTCTCAAGGGGCTGAAAAATTACAAGCAGGCACTTACCAACTGTCACCTTCACAAACAACACAGTTAATTTTTGAACAGATGACGAGTGGACCAGGTGCTGCACCAAAGTTACCTAAGGGTTATGTGTTAGTTTCTGTTGGTCAAACAGCTGATCAAGTTGCGCAACACATTGCTGATGAAGTTTCAGGTGTATCTGAACAGGACATTCTGACAGCATTAGATAGTAAATCGTTAATTAATCAAATGCAAAAAAAATATCCTGATTTATTGCGTGGCGTGGATCAGTCAAATACGAAAACAGGTAAATTATTAGATTATATTTATCCGCAAGCATTTGATTTGAGTAAAGATAAAACAGCGCATGCAGTTATTGCTAACTTGCTGGAAGTATCTAATAAAACGATGCAACCATACTATGGTACGCTTAAAGAAAATGGTTTGCCAACACCAAATATTATGGCCTTACTAGCAACTTCTGGAAAATCTGAATTTGAGAGGCGCCTAGCATTTGTACGCAAAGTGGCCCCTTATGCGCAAGAATTATCGAAAAAGTATGGCTTATTAGCGTCAGTATCTATTGCGCAAGCAGCACACGAATCGAATTGGGATAATTCTAAATTATCTTCAAAGTATAATAATTTCTATGGTGTCAAAACGCAAGATGAAACGCCGGGTAAATCTGTTGTATTAGATACAACGGAATATGTTGATGGTAAGCCAGAAACACAACAAGCACGTTTTGCAGTATATGACAGTTGGAAAGACAGTATGCGTGAACACGCTGAAACCATTGTAAATGGGAATACGTGGAATCCAAATCAATTTAAAGATGTTATTGCTGCAAAAAACTACAAGCAAGCAGCTAAAGCACTCTATGATAATCATTATGCCACTGATGTTAATTATACGAAGTTATTAGTTAATGTTATTGAAACTTGGAACATGCAACGCTATGATAAATAACTAATTGTCTTAACAGAGAAAACTATCGAGAAAGTAAATTTCTTGATAGTTTTTTCTATGTTTAGCTATGCTGAATTATGTTTTAAGTTAGGTTATTTATCACAATTAATGAAAACGTTTACAATTTCTTAGAAAAGATTGTGTAAACGTTTTCATTCAGGTACAATAGTCTTGTTAATAAATCATGTAAAATAGCATGATCAGGATAAGGAGTCGTAAAATAATGAACGTAGCAATTCTTCTGGCATTGGTTCCAGCATTAGCGTGGGGGTCTGTGGGACTCGTTAATACAAAAATGGGTGGGACAGCTGGTCAGCAAACTTTGGGAATGACATTTGGGGCATTGATATTTGGTCTAGGGACAATGCTTTTATATGTTATACCAAATCATGCATATTTAGGTCCAGAAATATGGATTGTTGGTATTGCTTCAGGGCTAGTTTGGGCCATAGGAACAGCTGGTCAGTTTTTGGCAATTAAAGATCTCGGTGTGTCACTTGCTATTCCATTATCAACCGCTGGTCAAATAGTTACAAATGCTTTGATGGCCGCTGTTGTTTTGGGTGATTGGAAAACTGGGAAAATGTGGCTTATTGGAATCATTTCAATTATTGCTGTGGTGATTGGTGCAACCTTGATTTCTGCGCGTGATAGGGCACTAAATTCTGGGATTAGTGATCAAGTAAAAGCCAAAAGCATGACTAAAGGGTTATTATATTTAGTCATTTCAACTGCAGGATTTATGATTTACTTTGTGTTACCAAATTTTTTGAATAAAATTAATTATATTTCAGATGATATTAAGAATAAAAGTAATGGCGTCGATTATATGACCGCTATTGTTGGTCCGCAAGCTATTGGACAAGTTATCGGTGCATTCTTGATTGTTATTTTCGTGTTAAAAGAAGCAGATAAGATGTTTGGCAAGCCAACTTGGAAAAATATTGTGACAGGGTTGGTTTGGGCGATTGGAAATATTTTTATGTTTATTTCAGCCGCAAATCCCGCTGTTGGTCAAACTATCGCCACAACATTTTCACAACTTGGTATTATTGTAGCGACATTTGGTGGTATTTATTTGTTAGGTGAAAAGAAATCTAACTATCAAATGAAGCTAATCATTGTTGGAACAATTTTAGTGGTGATTGGCGCTATTATTATTGGGAATATCAATAAATTTGTATAATGTGATAGACTTGATTTTTATCGGTAAACATACTGTTATGATATTTTAATTAATAGAATAAAACATCAAAAAAGACTTACAACTATGCAGGAAGCTAATATCTTAGAATTTATTTTTCTAAAGATACTAACTTCCTGCTCATGTAAGTCTTTTTTGATACTATTTTTCAACTTTTAAAATCTCAACACTAATGTTATCTCCACTAGGTAATGGTACGTTGACTTTGTCACCAACTTTTTTACCGAGCAGAGCAACAGCCATTGCTGATTCGTTTGAAATTTTACCTGCTACAGGATCAGATTCAGTTGATCCAACAATAGCATATGTTTCAGCATCTTCATTTGGTAATTCTTTAAAAGTTACAGTTTTACCAAGTGAAACTTCATCAGCTGCTGTTGCATTTGGATCAATAATTTCAGCATTTTCAATCATTTTTTTCAAAGTTTGAATGCGGCCTTCAACGAAAGCTTGTTCATCTTTTGCAGATTGATACTCTGAGTTTTCTGATAAATCACCATATGAACGTGCAATTTGAATTCTTTTAGTAATTTCTGGGCGTTGGTTTGTAATGAGATCTTCCAATTCAGCTTGTAGTTTGTTGCGTCCCTCAGCTGTCATTGGAAATACTTTTTCTTCTGACATAAAACAAATTCCTTTCAAGTTTGCAATTTTATTGCAAATAATAAGCAAAAAGAGCATATCATGTGGAACGTTTTCTTGCAAGTGTTTTTTTAAGTATCAGACTGAGTATTAAAGCCAAAACAGCCAATAGTGATATAAATAACCCTGCCCAGAACAGTGGTGGCGTATATTTAAACTGGATCGTATGTTTACCAGGAGTTGTATGAACAGCAATAAAATAATTTGCGACTTTACTTGGTGATGCTGATTTGCCGTCCAAAGTAATATGCCAACCCGGTGCATCAGGAATTGTTGTTATAATTAATTGTTGCTGTTTAGTTGTGGTAATTTCACCTGCTATCAAACGTTCATTTCGTTTAGTGATTTTAATTGGATGTTGCTTTAACTGTTGATTGTTTCTCTGGAACTGATTATTATCAACACGATAAAGGGTAAAATTATTTAAAACAAGTGATTGTGTATTTTTAAAACGAATGGTAACTGTTTGAGGCTTATTTTTTGCCTTTGTGACTAAATTAACTAGAACAGTGTGACGATAGGAACTAAATTGCGTAATGACTTTATTATTGATTAACAGGTCAAATTCCTTGATGGGCAATCCTGAACCAAGTGTGAGATAGTAACTATCATTTGTTGCTGGGGTAAACTGTAAATTTAATTGGGCAGGTTGTGCTTTGTTTTCTTTTGTTAATATAGCCCCTGTAATACCAGTCGGTGCGTTAACATTATGTCCGATGGCTTGCTGAAAATTTTCAACATGAATAGGGGATGTTGCATCGCCAGACAAATCTTGCCAAAGATTACCTTGATTTTGTAGGGGATTATTATATAACATAGGGGTCTTTAGAGCTTTTGAATTAGCCGAAAAAGCAATAGGTAATGCATAGGGGTTGTTTAGAACGTTACTTGTACCCTTATTTGACTGTAAGGCATATTTGATTGTGTCTGGCCGATATCCAATGAGATGCGTGCTAGGTTCACCAGCGCGTCCACGGTCGTGGTTATTTGGTGTAAGGACATATTTCATTCCGAGTAAGGCATCTGACAAAATGCTGCCATTGCTATAAACAACGTAATTATCCCCATCAGGTTGACCAAAATTGCCAAAAAAATTGGGGGTTGTTTTTGGTAGAGCAGAACTAAAGTGTGAGCCGCTATAATAATCAAGCATCATGGCATCTCCACGTGTTCGTTGAAATGTTTGCGCCACACGATACCATGATTTATCTTTTTTAAGAGTCTCATCAGCTATATTAAGAGATTTGATGCTGTTTTGGTATTCTGTATTTGTGAGATAAGAGAAACGATTGAGAGATAATATAACGTTTGAAGCCAAAGATATTGTTGTTATAAAAATGAGAATTGGGAGCCATAATCGTTGCTGCTGTTTAAACAGCAGCATTGATAATGTCAGCAGAAAAAGACTAACAAAAATAGCCACACTTTGTTGACTAATATATGCAATTTTATGAGTCATTGTGAGTGCATAAGCGGTAAAGGCAACTAAGATTAATAAAATGATGATAATGGTACTTAAATTTGGGCGCCAATTGGGCTGCCAAGAGAGCGCAGCCAAGTAAATCATGAAAAAACTGATAATAAAACTGAATCGGTAAGGATACCAAACAGGATATTGAAAACCATGGAATATTAAAGTTAACGGTGCCCACGTTGTAGCCAAAAATAACAAGACAAGAATAGTAGCACCACCTAATTTAACTGTCCAATGTAATGTTTTGGTGGTAAAAAAAGTTAGTAATGCAATTAATATAAATGCAGAAACATAGAAATTTGCTTGACCTGTTTGCATTTGGTTAAAATCAAAACTACCAGGAACAAGTTTGAATAGGAGTTTCAGTGGATTATTATCAAATTTTAATGACCAATCGGAACTGTACTGTGCCTTACCTAGTTTGAGTTGATAGTAAGTTGGTAATATTAGCCAGGCGCTCAAGGCACCACCAATAAAGCTGCCAACTACAAAGTGTTTTAAAGTTTGCCAACGCGGTTGTATTTGATTTGGCCATGTTATACGCCATATAAAATAAATTGTTATAAAAATAACGATCATGTAGGCAATGTAATAGTTACTAATAATGGTTAAACCAAGAATAAGCGCATAGCGCCAATAAGTGGGACGATTAAAAAGTTGTTCAAGTTGCAAAATAAGAAGGGGCAACAAAATTGCTGCGTCGAGCCATAGTAAATTCAGATCATTAGCAATAAACCAGCCCGAAAGAGCATAATTAATTGCGAATAATGAAACATAATAATTTTTTTGTAGTTTTAAACTTTTTAAAAGATAGGCCATTGATAAACCAGCAGTTCCAAATTTTAAAACAGTGACTATTAAAATAGCTGCTGGTAGTTGCATGAGTGGCACAAATAAATAAATTAAATTAAATGGGCTCATTAAATAATATGCCCATTCACTGATCATATCACCGCCTAACGCATTACTAAAAGAGTAAAAAAAACTACTCGGATGTGATATCAAAGTGTGTTTGAAAGCAGCAAATTGGTCAATATATTGTTGACCTAAATCGACTGTGAGAACAGAACTTGTGCCAAATGGGGACATACCACGATATATGAAATAACTGAGCATGACTAATAATGGTAACCAAAAACTTAGTGCTAATGGTGATATGAAAATATTTTTTTTATTCATATTACTAATATAACAAATTTTCGGGGTATTTTTAGCGATAAAATGAGATTTGTGGTAATCTAGATAAGTAGTTTATTGATGAAAATGGGGTCAAACATGCAACGTAATCCTTACTTAGAAGATCGTGACAAAAAAAATAACGCGAGCGCCAATCTGCCTGCGCGTTTAAATATCCTGCTTGGTATTGCATTGACATTAATGATTGCACTTATTGTTCAATTAGCTTTTTTGACGATCAAGCAAGGTGCCTATTATCAGAGCGAAGTTAATCGTAATGATGAAACAATTGAAAAAGGTAACACGCCGCGCGGTATGTTTTATGATGCGACTGGGCGTGTTATTGTTGGTAACAAGGCGCAAGCGGCAGTGACGTTTACACGTGGTACGTCAGTGACGTCATCAACTATGCGTGGAATAGCTACTAAATTAAGTAAGTTTATGACAATTGATACTAAACGGCTCAGTGAACGTTCGAAAGTTGATTTCTACTTAGCAAATAAGTCAAATAATGAAAAAATAACTAAAATTATTACAAAAAAATATAAAAATGATAAATTATCATTAACCACCGAACAAATTAATATGTATGAAGTTAGGTATGTACAAAAGCATGATTTAGCAAAGAATGTCGATCAAAATGCTGCTATGATATTTCAACGTATGAGTGGCGCGTACACATTATCCACAACATTTATTAAAGAGTCAGACGTGACAAATACTGAGTTGGCTGAAATCGGTGAGCGGTTAAGTGAATTTCCAGGCATTAAACTTGGTACGAGTTGGTCACGACAGTATCCAGAAGGGAATGAATTTAAAACGCTTGTTGGCACTGTGACTAATGAGGCCACCGGGCTGCCAGAAGATCGGTTGCATACGTTGCTTGCGCAAGGTTATTCACAAAATGAGCCGGTTGGTAATTCAAGTCTGGAAAAAGATTATGAATCCATTTTGAAAGGATCAGCTTCGCAAACACTTGTTACAACAGGCAGTGGCGGTCAAATTAAATCTTCTCAAATTAAATATAATGGACAGGCTGGGGATAATGTTAAGTTAACGATCAACGCGCGTTTTCAAAGTGCTGTTCAAAAGATACTTGAAGATAATTTGCCAGGCGGCGATGTTGAGGGAGCATACGCTACTGTCATTAATCCGTACACGGGCGGTATTTATGCGATGGCTGGTGTCGATCGTAATCATGAAACTGGACAAAAGACTGCTGATCCATTAGGTAACATTAACCATGCCATTGTTATGGGATCAGTTATCAAGCCGGCGGTATTGGCAACCGGTTTTCAAAAAGGTGTTATTTCACAAAATAATACAGTGTTAAATGATCAGGCAATCAAAATTCAGGGTACGCCAGCAATTACATCTTATTGGAACCAAGCTGGCACACCAACACCAATCGACGCGGAAACAGCGTTGGAACGATCGTCAAACACGTACTTTGTACAATTAGGTATGAAGATTGGTGGACAAACTTATAGTCCTGGATCGGCATTAGGGTTACGTCCGGATGCTTTCCAGACCTTACGAAACGGATTAGGTCAATTTGGCTTAGGTACAAAAACTGGTGTTGATATTGATGGTGAAACAGCTGGTTACCGGGGTGCAACAACTGGTGAAGCACAAGGTAAGTATCTATATGAAACTTTTGGACAATATGATTCATATACGACGTTGCAATTAGCACGCTATGTATCGGTAATTGCTAATGGTGGCTATCTTGTAGCACCTCATATTGTTGGCGCGCTGACACAAGGGCAGCCTAATAGTGATAAACAAAAAACTGTTTGGACTGCAACACCAAAGGTACAAGGACAAGTTAAATTAGATGCTGGTGAGTGGGATACCATTGAGAATGGTATGAATCGTGTCGCTAATGGATCTGATGCTTGGAACACGGGTGGCGCAGATATGCACAAGCTCATACCAAAAGTGCACGCTAAGACAGGAACTGCAGAAACTGTTACTAATGGGAACCAAACGTATACAGAATCAATGGTTGCTTATACACCTGGTCAACCATTTGCGATAGCCATGGCTATACCAGGTATGAATAACTATTTAGATGGCACCAATGGGAAAATATCTGCTAAAATTATTGATGCTTATTGGCAATATGTGGAAGCAAAACCGAATTCAAAATAAAAAAATTCAAACGACTGTTTGAATTTTTTTATTGAGTCAATTTTTCTGAAATGGCAACAGAGTCACCAATGTAGGATTCTGGATGTAAAATAATTTGTGTTATGAACGCTGCGACACTTGTTCGTGTAATTGGTCTACCAATAATTTCTGCATCACGTGCTATTTGAATCTGGAGTGATTGCATGACATTATCATCAATTAATTCATTAGGACGCACAATAGTATAATCTAGTGCGGATTGTTCAATACGTTTAACGGCGGCAGCTTGGTCGCCCATATACGTATTTTCATTGTCGATTGTGCCAAGAATATTGACCCATAAACTGCGTTTATCAGCAGGTAGCTCATTGTGAACGCCAATGGTAGCAACCCAGATTAATCGTTTTACACCCACATGATGCATAGCGTTGACAACACTATTGGCCGCTGCTTTTTGACGACCCTCCGCACCAATATTTGCGTAAACAATATCGACGTCTTTAAGTGCTGCAATCATGGCGTCTTCGTCAACGGCATCAAGACCCTTAATGCCTTTTTCGGGACGCGCATGAAGTGAAGTTAATTTAATTTCTGTATCGGTATTAGCTAGCATAGGGACAACAAGTTTTGCGATCTGACCGTTAGCACCGAGAATTAGTAGTTTTGTCATACTTTTATTTTAGCATGAAACGCTGAGAAGCGGTAAAATTGATATAAGAAAAAGAGAGGGTATAAATGTCATTATCATATCAACAATTATTAACTGCCGTACCATTAGTTTTACGTGGCGGAAATGTACCAACTATTGTTGGTGAAGCAGGCATAGGAAAATCAGCTTTGGTATGTGATGTTGCAAAAAAATTACATGCCAAGTTATTTACAACGGTGGTATCTTTGTCAGAAAAGGGTGATTTGGCTATTCCAATACCACCTCTAACAGAATCAGCTTTTTTGATGACGAAAAATTATGGTCGATTAGCCGATGTGAAGTTTGGTTATACACATACATTGATTCAAATTATTCAACAAGCAGAATTAGCACCGAAACAACCGATTATTTGGTTTTTAGATGAATTTAATCGGGGCTCACAAGCAGTTCAAGGCGAACTCATGAATTTAGTGTTGCAGCGTCAAATTAATGATTTAACTTTACCAGATAATGTGAATCTTATTTTAGCCGAAAATCCAGATGATTCGATGTCTGGATTTGAGAATTCAGATTATGCTGTGCAAACATCGGATGCGGCAATCAAAGATCGTACCACACGCTTAGTGATGTCTGTATCAGTCAGTGGTTGGTTAACATGGGCGGGTCAAAGTGATAATAAACGTCAAAATATTCACACAATAGTACGTCAGTTTATTGCTGAAAATGCTGAATTACTCTATCCAGACACGCGCGGGGCAGACTTGAATCCCACCCCTCGTGCTTGGCAACGCGTATCAGATAATTTATTTGAATTGGAGTTATTACCGGTTAAGGATCAAAATGACTTGCTATTTGACCTAGTGGCTGGTGATTTAGGACAACTGGTTGCGACACAATTCATGAGTTACGTGCAGCAACAAACGGCGAGTTTGACAGCAGTCGATGTGTTTGAAACACATCCTGATGGGCCAAGATTACCAAATGAAATCCGCCAAAAATTTCAAGACATGCCTGAAATTCAAAAATTAACGGTGATGAAAACTTTACTTTTAACGGCTGATATTGTCTTGGATAATCATGCTAGTCGATTTAGTCAGTTATTAAATTTGCTGGCACCAGATGGTCAGTATGCGCTTGTAAAGCAAATGACTAGCGCACCCATTTTAGATGATTTATACGTTTCTGATGCGCATTATGCTAATGTTTTGTATCAACAAATTATGGACATTGCTACACGATGAATGACAATGAAAAAAACAATTTAATTGTTGATGGGATTAAGACGTTGTTGGATGAATCACCATTATATGGCAGCATTGTGATGAATTTAGATCGTGAAAAGGACCTGAACTTAGACCATGCTTTGGCACTTAAGTGGCACAACCACCGCTGGTTTTTAGTGATCAACCCAAATATATTAACGCATCTGTTTACTAATCATAATCAAATTGCGTTGGCTTTGGCGCATGAAGCTCTCCATGTCATTTGGCAACATCCATTACGTTATGCCAAACAACATGAGCCACTGATTGATTTAGGAACAGACCTTGCTGTCAATCAGTATTTGCCAGATCAGTTAGGTGAATTACCTGGTGCCATGACGTTGCAAACAATTTTTGAGATGTATGGCAAAATGTTACCAGATCAAGAGGATTCAGCAGTGTACATTGCGCGCTTGGCAGAATTTTTAGATCAAGTGCCGTCGCGTGGCGATAATCAGTTGGACAGTCATAGTGGTTGGTCTAGTGTTAACGGGGCTTTAGATGAAGCTAAAGCAGCGCTTGATATGATTCTTAAAAAAGCAACTGAGGATGCCAAGCATTCAGGTCGCGGACAACTATCACTTGCAGTTCGTAAGCATATTGATGAAGTCATCGCGCCCCATCGAAATTGGCGTGCGATTATACGCACTGGATTAAGCCAACAGCCAAATAAAAGACGTGAATCACGTGCTAGGTTTAACCGAAGACAGGCCTATCGATTAGACCTAACTGGCGAAATAAGTGTTTTTAATGCGCAACTGGTTGTTTTTATTGATAATTCAGCATCAATTTCTGATCAACAAGCTGGTCTGATGGTGGCAAATGTTATAGCGTTAACGAGACAGTTTGATGCTGAGGTGCATGTTTTTTCTTTTGATACACAAGTGTATGCTATAAAAAAAATCAAAGATTGGGTGCGTCATACTGGTGGTGGAACAACTTTTAAAAGTATTTTCAGTGCATTAATTGATCAAAAATTTAATCCAAAACAAACAATTGTGGTCATTTTAACAGATGGTGATGGGGAAGAAGATGAGGTACAAACGGCATTTAAACAAGTTTATTGGTTGTTACCACAAGGTAAAAAATTGAGTATTAGCCAACCATTTGGTAAGGTTGTGGTTGTATAGTGCTTTAGAAAGGAGTACGTTAATTAATTTTGCTATGAATGATAAATTACAACCAAATGATCTACGTAGTTTTATTAATAAAGATATGCGTTTCAAACGTGCAGAAGCAGTGCTTAAGGATGAATGGGAATCATTATTATTACCTGAAGGTTGGGGTGTCAACATGATGACGTTATCCGACATTACTTTTGCAAGACACTTAAATCAAGTAAAAGCGGTACCAACAACGATTGATTTGGTAACGTTTGCCGGTGTCAAAAAATTTATTAGAAATAATTCATCTCGGTTATCACCGGATGTTGTGAAATTATTAGAGGAGCCTTTCTTATGAAAATTAATTTAATATTAGCACCTGAACAAGCACCTGCAGAATTGTTAGCATTACAGACTTTAAATCCAGATAAATTCTTCTATTTGGGTAAAGAATCACAATTAGCAGGGACGAATGTATTAATTATTGGTGCGCCTGACATGGTGAACCATTTTAAACGGCCGATGTTATTTAATAGCATAGTGACAGTCGGTCATTTAAGTGGTGATGTTATTCATCAAATTGCATTTCAAACTAAGGATAGAAATGATGAACTAATCGCACAACTTGTACCTGAAAATGCCATTCTTGCACAAAACAGTAATGGCAAATCAGACTATATGTTGTGGAGTTTTTGGCCTGATCACAAGGCGTTAGGATCTTTTTTAAATAGTGATAAATTTAATCAAATGAAAAAACTCATGAAAAATCCTTACACAACCAGTTATATTCATGTTAACTCTGCGCAACAGTTATCATTGACACATCAAATGCGTGATTTTGATGACAAAACATGGTGGGGATAACTCGTATCTTGCATAATTGGTTATTCTAAGCTACAATGAACTCATAAACTAAATAGATATGTCTGGGGTGCCATTTGGCTGAGAAACACCCATTGAACCTGATCACGGTAATGCGTGCGAAGGGAGATACATTTTCGAATACTAATTTTAAGCATTTTGTGCCTATTTTTGTAGCCGTTGATTGATTTCCTTTTGTGAATTCAAGCAACGGTTTTTCTATTGCCTTAATATTGTAAAACCAGACATGACAGGGAGAAAATTTATGAAGTTATCAGAAATAAAAGATAAAAAGCCGCTCGTATTCAATTATGCAAACTATGTGACACCACAATTTGTTGCTAATGTTGTCAATGTCATTGGTGGATCACCTATTATGGCACGTGAGTTAGAGGAATTTCCAGATTTAGTTGCTGCAAGTGATGCTGTGGTTATCAACAGCGGTACATGGCGGCGTTCGGAATTACTTGAAACCATTAAGCTAGCGCAATTAGCAAATCAAGCCGGTAAAGTTGTCGTTTTGGATCCAGTGGCAGTGGGTATACCCTCACGAAGCTTGCCAGTGGTAGCACTTATGGCAGATGCACAAATTGATATTATTCGCGGCAATGCAGCTGAAATTGCTTGGTTTGCTGGTGTTGATTTTTCCAGTCAAGGGATTGATGCAACTGGTAATGGGGATGTTAGAAAAATTGCATTATTGGCAGCCGAAAAGACAGGTGCAATTATTGCTTTAAGTGGTAAACAAGATGTTATTAGTGATGGCCACACAACGCTAACGATTGACGTTGATGTGCCCCTTTTGGCAACAAATGTTGGGACAGGTGATGCACTTTCTGCTTTAATTGGTACCTATAATGGTGATGGTATCTCAATTGAGAATACAATGAGAGCGATGGCAACAATGAAATTAGCTGGCGTAAAAGCAAGTAAAAAAGTAAAAACACCTGGTTATTTTGTTAATCAGTTATTAGATGAACTCTACTTGTTATCAGAAAACGAACTTGATGCATTTATTAATGGTGGTGGGATTCATGATTAATGACACACCGCAAGCTTTGACAATTGCTGGGACGGATTCTAGCGGTGGTGCTGGCGTTTCGGCTGATTTGAAAACATTTATGGCACAAGGTGTCTATGGCGGTAATGTCATTGTATCCGTTACTGCACAGAATACGCGTGGTGTTCAAGAAGTTCAAATGATACCACCTACAGTCATTACACAACAGATACAGTCAATTGCTGATGATTTGTCTATTTCTGCAGTCAAAACGGGTATGTTAGGTGACGCTCAAACTGTGAACACTGTTGCAAAAGCGCTACAAACCTATAATTTTGGCAGCTATATTTTAGATCCTGTTATGGTCGCCAAAGGCGGAGCAAAGCTATTGCGTGATGAGGCAATTTTGGCATTAAAAACGCAATTATTACCACTTGCGACTATGGTGACACCAAATATACCAGAGGCTGAAGTGCTAACAGAAATGACAATTCAAACACATGAAGATGTCAAAATAGCAGCATATAAATTACAATTATTGGGTGCTAAAAATGTCCTACTCAAGGGTGGTCATGGTAGTGAACTAGCGGTGTATGATTTTGTGTTACTTGCTGATGGGCGTCATTTTTGGTTGAAAAGTCAGCGAGTTGACACTGAAAGAACCCATGGAACAGGTGACACACTTTCGGCTGCTATCACAGCACAATTGACGCTCGGATTGGATATGAAAACTGCTGTTATAAAAAGCAAAGCTTATGTTGATGCAACTATTCGAGATGGGATACAAGTGGGCCATGGCCATGGCCCATTAAATCATCTGGCAGTTATTACAACAGAAAATCAACCGGAGGTTATAAATGATATTTAATCGCGCAATGTTAGCACGATACTTTATACTAGGCACGCAAAATGTGACAGATGAACGCATGTTTTACAAAGTACTGGAGGAGGCGTTGAGCAACGGTATTACCTTGTTTCAATACCGTGAAAAAGGTTTTGGGTCCTTGGTTGGCGCTAATAAATTACGTGTAGCACAACGAGTGCGAGAGCTTACCTCAGCCTATCACGTGCCCTTTGTTATAGATGATGATATTGTTTTAGCGCATATTGTGCACGCAGATGGGGTGCACTTTGGGCAGGGAGATGGTAATATTGCGGCTAACATTGTAGCAAGTCATGGCATGTTTGTTGGTGTGTCAGTATCTACTCAAGCAGAGTATGAACGTATTTCATTACTTTCTGGTATTGATAATATTGGTATTGGACCAGTATTTGAAACTAAAAGTAAAGCAGATGCTAAACCAGCAATTGGTTTGATAGCGCTTGAGAGATTAGTCGAACAAAGTCGCTGGCCAACGGTTGCGATTGGTGGTATTAGTCAGGATAATTTAGCGACAGTGTTAGCAACAGATGTTGATGGTGCTGCAGTGATTAGTATGATTAGTGACAGTTCGAATATTGAGAATGTATTAAAGTATTGGCAGCAATTATAATTGCTGTTTTTTTTGTTGAAAAACAATACTATTTTGCGTATAATATATACTATATTGAAAATAGTATACAAGAGGTTATAATATGATGATACAAACACCAACAGTGTTACTTGATGGCACGGTTTTGGCTATTTTAGATAAGCAAGACTTATACGGTTATGCACTGACTAAAAAAGTAAAACAACATGTGATTGTTTCAGAATCAACGATGTATCCTGTTTTACGTCGGTTGGAAAAGGGTGGCGAGCTAACCACCTACAGTGAACCTTTTGAAGGACGCACGCGAAAATATTATCAATTAACTGATAATGGTCGTGAACATTTGAGAGAAATTAAAAATGCTTGGCAAGATTTTTCCGCAGGTATTAACGCAATTTTAGGAGAATAAATATGAGTTACTTAAATGAATTAGAGGCGCACTTACATGCATTGCCACGTGATGAACGTGACGAAACGATGGCATACTATGATGAATACTTTACTGAGGCTAATTTAAGTAATTCAGCTGCACGTAAACAATTTGGGACACCAAAACAATTTGCACGTCGTTTAATTGCTGATTTTTATATGGATGCTGATGATGAATCAGAGATTAAGCCAAAACAACAATTGCGTATGATTTGGGTGGTTATTTTGGGGTTGTTGGCATCACCAGTTATATTACCGGTCGCCTTGATAATGGTAGCATTATTAGTTTCAGCATTAGCCACTGTATTTGGTATGGTATTGACGATAATTTCAATTGTCGTGGCAATACTCATAACAGCGATAGTTAGTATTATTACCGGTGTTGCAATTGTGTTTAACTCACTGAGTGGTGGTATTTTCTTCATTGGTGTCGGAATCGCTGCAATTGGGGTTCTATTATTAATTGGACCACTGATGGTATCATTTATGCGTGCGTGCTTTAATGGCCTAATCAACTTAATTAAAGCCATTGGTCGGCGATTTATAAAAAAAGGAGCAAATTATGAAGCGTAAAACGATTATTGGTTGGTCCTTATTGGTAGTTGGGGTTGCCATGGCAACTTCAACAATGTTGATTGAAAAACCGGGAAGGGTTATTTGGCATAATGGATTCTCTTATCAAAAAAGAGAATCTGTTAAAGATTATGATTTATCTCAGCAGTTACCTAGAAATACACAAGATATTCAAAAAATTGCGATAGACGCTACAGATACGGACATCTATGTTCAGCGAGGAGAAACGTTTTCGGTAACAGAGACGCAAGCTGAAAGTGAAAATAAAGCAAAAATTAGTTTTTCAAATGGTGAGTTGAAAATAGAAAAGCCAACAGGTGATCATTCTATTTTCAACTTTGACTGGCGTGAATTGTATCATGACAATTCGCCAAGATTGACGATTACCGTACCCAGTCATGTACATCTTAATGCAATTGGCATTACACAAGAAAACTCTGAGGTGACAGTGTCGGATGTTAATGCTAATACAATTAATGTCAGGTCAAATAATGATGATGTGAATCTCGTTCGCGTGACAGCACAAAACGCAATGGTTGACGTGAAAAATGCAGCGGCTAATCTACACAATGTAACCATTAACAAGTTAAGGGTCCAGTCAAATAATGATGATTTCAAGTTGACTGGTAGTTCGGTGAAAATACTTGAAGCTGATTTGAAAAATGGCGATGTAGATGTTGAACATAGCAAAATTGAAACTGGCGGGCACATACGCAATCAAAATGGTGATATTGTCATAGAAACAACAGAGTTACCCACATTTTTGACGCACAATAATAATGGTGATGTTGAAATATCATCGAATTTAACAAGGAAACAACGGGAAGATATTGCTCTGGCTATTCAGAATCAAAATGGCGATATTAAAATTAAATAATATCGAAATGACTATCTGTTATAATCAAAAAATTAAAAGTTATCGGTGACTAAACCTTAAGCGCGGACAACAGTTAAGGATGCATAAAAGTAGCTTAAGCATTAAAATTTTGGAACTTGGCTAGAATTAATTTCTAATTATATAGAAATTCTGTTGGGTTCCTGAACTAATTGGAATGTAGGAAATTATGAAAAATGATAGTATTAAAAATTGGTTAACACGCTTTATCAAGGGTATTTTTATTGCTTTAGGATTTATTTTACCCGGTGTATCTGGTGGTGTTTTGGCGGCCATACTTGGTCTTTATGAACGTATGCTTGATTTTATGGCACATATGCGTCAAAATTTTAAACGCGACTTCTGGTATTTCGTACCAGTAGGACTAGGCGGCATTGTAGGTATTATTTTATTAAGTAATCCATTAGAATATCTATTAACAACCTATAAAGCGATTATTTTGTGGGGATTTGCAGGTGCAATTGTCGGTACATTACCGTCATTATTTAGAGAGAGTGCTAAAGAAGGGCGTCAACGATCCGATTGGTACATTTTTGTTGGTACGATAGTTTTTGGTGGTTTATTTTTGTATAATATGACAGCAATTTTTGGTGAGATGCCAGTGAATTTTTTCTCGTGGTTATTGGCGGGTGGCTTAATTGCGTTAGGTATTATCGTGCCTGGGTTGAGTCCATCGAATTTATTACTTTATCTGGGATTATTTGATCCGATGATTAAAGGATTTAAAAGTGTTGATCTTAGTGTTTTTATATCAATGGCGATAGGTGGCTTAATAACGCTCGTGCTTTTTTCAAAAATTATGCATTATTTACTACAAAATTTTCATGCGAAAGTTTACCATTTTATTCTCGGTATTGTTGTTGTGTCAACACTATTGATTGTTATCCCACCAGTGGCTGACTATTCAGGTTTTACAGTTGTGAGTATGCTGATTAGTACTTTTTTGTTTGCAATTGGTGTATGGTTAGGTTATTGGATGAGTCATTTAGAACAAAAGTATAAATAAAAAATAACCTTTAAAAAACGAGCTGTGCAACACACAATATAGTGATTGTGTCCTGTGCAGCTCGTTTTAGGTTACGGTTTGAAAATTAAATAAATTGTTCGGATAAGCTTAAAAATTCATTAATATCTGATTGAATGAGATCAGCACCGGCCTGCCAAAAGTCAGGTTGCGTGAGGTCAACATTGAGATGCTTTTGAGCCAGTGCCTCAGATGTCATATTTGCTGTATCACGAAGCAAAGCAATATATTTATCTTCAAAGCCAGCACCATCTTTTTGTGCTTGGGCATATATGCCCGCTGAAAATAAATAACCAAATGTGTATGGAAAGTTATAAAAAGGCACAGAATCAATGAAAAAGTGAAGTTTAGAGGACCAAAAATGTGGATGGCGCACATCAAGAATACCATCAAACGCATTTTTTTGTGCTTCGTTCATGAGTTCGTTCAATCGTTGTGGTGTTACAACACCATTTTTGCGTTCAGTGTAAAAAGCATCTTCAAACAAAAAACGTGCGTGTATATTTAAAAACATGGCAATCGGATTTGTCATTTTGGCATCAAGTAATACTAATTTTTCGGCGTCAGATTTAGCACCGGAAACATTAGCATCATTGACAATGAGTTCAGCAAACGTTGAAGCAGTTTCCGCAACGTTCATTGCATAAGCGTCTCGCCATAACGGTAAATCAGTTAATTGTGCTGAATGGAAAGCATGACCAAGTTCATGAGCAATAGTCGCAGCATCATTAACAGAACCTGTGTAAGTTAAGAAAATACGAGATTCATGTAAATCAGGGACAGATTCCATATAGCCTCCAGGCTGCTTACCTGGTCGATTTTCTGATTCAATCCAGTTATTTTCAAAGGCCTTTCTAGCAAATTTGGCCATTTTTGGTGAAAACTTGCCAAATTGTTCAATGATGAAGGCTGCAGCATCATCGTATGATACTTCTTTTGGCTGATAATCACCAATATGTGTTAACGGAGCAACCTGATCTTGCCAACCCATTTCTTTTAAACCAAGTAACTGTTTCTTACGGTCAAAGTAAGGTTTAAACATAGATTTGTTAGCGTCAACAACACGCCACATTGTGTCTAAAGTGGCTTGAGACATACGATTCATTTCAAGCGGTTGTTCCAAATGGGATTGCCGACCATGGGCATTTTGATTTGTTAAACGAAAACCAGCTAAATGATTGAGTGTGTCGGCCGTTAAATTTTCAGCATTTCCCCACATTTTTTCATAGTTGCTCATGATATTAGCACGCGTGTCGTTATTGGGTTCACCATCCAACATGTTTAGGGCTTGTCCAGCGGAAATATGACGGGTTTTACTGTCTTCAGAATCAGTGTAGTTCATTGATAGAGAGGCAGAAATAGTATCGTAATGCTGTGACCAAGCTTGTTGACCGTCTAAGTCAAATTGATTAATTAAAGCTTCAGTTGCATCATCGAGTAGTCGTTTGGCATCAGTTCGTAATTCTGTGAGGTAAAAAGCAATTTGTTCAAGACGAGGTGATGTGAGCGCTTGTGCGAATGACGACTCATCTAAGGATAAGAGTAATTTTTGAAATTTATTCAAGGGTACTGAGAAGTCAACAAATAGTTTACCGAGTTTATTAAACTGTGGGCCATAGACGCTGTTACCATAGTCGACAGATGCTAAACCGTTGATAAAAATACTGATAGTACCTAAACCTGAGCCAATAGTTTGTGCTAAATCAGCCAGATCAGCAATTTTTTCTGATGTTGGTTCAGATGACATAACTTGTTGGTCAAAATTTTTAATCTGGTCGCCAACCAATTGATATTTTTGTGCTAGTTGAGGTGAATTGATACCGCCAGGGTAAATACTATCCAAATCCCAGTTTTGTGAATAAGTCATAAGTTATCCTTTTTTATTTTTCTTTTAAGTATACCATTATTTATGGTTTGACAATTGCAATGAAATGAAATTTTTATAATGATAGTCGGCAGTCGGTTTTGTTGCTACAATTCTTGAGGTGGTGTAAAATTATTATTTTAAGGGGTAAACGAATATGCACAACTTAGTCAAATGGGTGATTTGCGTTATTATAATCATTGCTATGATTTTACTTGTGGCAGGCATGTATTTTTTTCATGTTGCTCAAGTACGTGATCCAAAAGCCAATCAACCAGACGTCTTGCGCACAAAAACTAATCCGCTCTACCAATATGAGCATAAATTTTTAGCACGAGACAAACAAACATGGCATGAAACAACCAAAGATGGGTTAAAGTTAGACGCATGGTATGTGGCCGCAGACAAAAAAACAAATAAAACGGCCATTTTGGCACATGGTTGGCATAATAATAAAACAACTATGGCTATTTATGGTGAACTTTTTCATGATCTTGGCTATAATGTTCTCATCCCAGATAATCGTGCACATGGTGATTCACAAGGAAACATCATCGGTTATGGTTGGCTTGATCGACGTGATTATAGTCAATGGTTAAACCAAATTATTGAGACTAATGGCAAAAATTCAGATATTATCATGTATGGTATGAGCATGGGTGCTGCGACTGTCTTATCAGTTTCGGGGGAATCAGATTTGCCGTCACAAGTTAAGGCAATTATTGCTGACTCGTCATATACAAGTCTATTAGAAGAAACAAAACATGAAGCGGGTAATATGTATAATTTACCTTGGTTCCCACTTGTTAATATTACTTCAGGCATTTCAAAAGTCCGTGCAGGCTATTTTTATGGGGAAGCAAGTCCGTTAAAACAAGTGGCTAAAAGTTCGCGACCAACATTTTTTATACATGGTAGTGCGGATACTTTCGTGCCGACTAAAATGGTCTATTCTTTATATCATGCCCTAAACGCACCAAAACAGTTATGGATTGGTGCGGGATCAGAACATGTGCAAACTTTCCACGATCACCCCATTGAATACCGTTATAAAATCCAATCTTTTTTGAACCAATATGATAAATAATTGTAATAAAAGGAATGATTTAAATGAAATTGTCTCTTGTTTATAGGCGTACTTTTCATGATATAATAATGGATATTAAATGAGGGAATCATTAAACACCAGTTTATGTCACGTTTTTTTAATAATGAATTGACATTAATGTCATAGAGAATTTGGAAGAAAAAATTATGCAGGTAGTGTCAGAAAAAAGTAGTGCTGCCAATGATTGGCGCCGTATAGTGATTAAGGTCGGTACTAGCACGATTGTTGATGCATCAGGTGAGATTAAATATCCAGTGATTAATCGTTTGTCACAAACACTGACACAATTACAAAAATCAGGATATGACATTATTCTTGTTACTTCAGGGGCGATTGGTGTCGCGTTGCAACAGATGAAAATGGTGAAAAGACCAACAGATATACCGGCGCAACAAGCATTGGCAGCTATTGGTCAAAGTTATTTGATGGCTATCTATAATCAAAGTTTTGCTTTCTATCAACAGCATGTTGGACAAGTATTATTAACTTATGATGTTTTTAATAATAAGCAGATGCTACAGCATACAATTGACGCGATTGAAGCTATGCTAGCACAACATGTGATTCCAATTATTAACGAAAATGATGTTATTGCCGTTGACGAGTTAGATCATCAACATTCATTTGGTGATAATGATCGCTTAGCAGCTATTGTCACACATGAAACAAACGCTG
The DNA here is from genome assembly GCF_000196855.1 of Leuconostoc gasicomitatum LMG 18811. Lineage (NCBI taxonomy): Bacteria > Bacillati > Bacillota > Bacilli > Lactobacillales > Lactobacillaceae > Leuconostoc > Leuconostoc gasicomitatum. The sequence continues at coordinate 1,583,645 of NC_014319.1, read as the reverse complement.
ATGGTCTCATTGTATTAAGTGATATCGACGCGTTATATACTGACAACCCTTATGTCAATCCAACTGCTAAAAAAATACCACTTGTCACGCAAGTAACGCCAGAATTAATGGCTAGTGCTAGTGGCTCATCAGATTTAGGAACCGGTGGCATGGCGACAAAACTTTATGCTGCTGAATATTTGATTTCAAAGCAACGCCAAATGATATTAATTAATGGTAAAAATCCTGCTACGATTTTAGATGTTGTAGCTGGCAAAAAAATGGGTACTTTATTTAAAGGAGTGTAATATGGTATTAAGTGTACAAGAAATGGGTCAACGCGCAAAAAACGTCACGAATCAAGTGGCAATGCTATCACTTGAAAAGCGTAATGCACTATTGCAAGAAATGGCACAGGCATTATTGAACCAACAAAAAGATATTATAATAGCTAATCAAAAGGATTTGTCAGAACATGAACAAACGTTGAGTGGTCCAATGCAAAAACGTTTAAAATTGAATGCAGCTGCCATTCAAGAAATTGCAAACTCCTTGCGGGCGGTAGCTGAACTGCCTGATCCACTAGCTGGACCTTATGATGAGTGGCGTACGCATGTAGATTTGAAAATTATTAAAAAAATTGTACCACTTGGTGTTGTAGCAATGGTATTTGAAGCGCGTCCAAATGTGACAGTTGATGCGGCAGCACTGACATTAAAATCAGGTAATGCGGTTATTTTACGTGGTGGCAAAGAAGCAAGTCATAGTAATGCCATTTTGGCAAAAATTTTACGACAAGTTTTAACTAATAATCAGCTCAATCCTGATATTATTCAACTGATAACGGATACTTCCCATGAATCAGTTAATACGTTGTTGCACATGAGAGCGTTTATTGATGTTTTGATTCCACGTGGTTCAGCTAAATTTATTGATTTTGTTGTGGCTAACGCGACAGTACCAGTGATTGAAACTGGTGCAGGAAATACACATATTTTTGTTGATGCATCTGCTGATCAAGAGGAAGCTATCCGTATTATTCATAATGCGAAGACGCAAAAACCTTCAGTATGTAACTCAGCTGAAAAACTACTGATCCATGAAAGTATTGCTGTAGAATTTTTACCCAAAATTGGAGCAAAATTAATGGCTTCTCATGTTGAACTGCGTGGTGATGAGGCCAGTCGTCAAATTGAATCACGTATTTTACCAGCTGAAGATCTGGATTGGGATACAGAATATAATGATCTCATCATGAGTATCAAAATAGTTGCAGATACTGACGCGGCAATTGATTGGATTAATACGCATACCACACATCATTCTGAGACAATTATTAGTGAGACAACTGAAAATGTTGTTAAATTTATGAATGACGTTGATGCGGCGGTTGTATATCAAAATGCATCTAGTCGTTTTACAGATGGTTTTGAATTTGGATTTGGGGCTGAAATTGGTATTTCAACACAAAAATTACATGCACGTGGACCAATGGGATTACCAGCGTTGACTACCATTAAGTATGAAGTTTTTGGTGACGGTCAAATCAGATCATGATAATCTTGACAGGTACATTAAAACACAGATATCAGGGTGCCAGTTTTTAATATAAAATTGGGAGATGAGATATGACGACTATTAGAGAAATTGCCCAAAAAGCTGGTGTTTCAGCGGGCACAGTTTCCCGCATATTGAATGAGGATAATACACTATCTGTAGCAGTTACCACTCGACAACGTGTTGTGCAAATTGCTGATGAATTAGCATATAACGCCGAAAAATTGCAAACCAATCGCAAGTGGACAAAGTCAATTGCAGTAGTAACCACGTTATCGGCAGAACAAGAGCAAGTAGACGAGTATTATCGTAAAATTTGGCGTGGTATTTATGAAGCATCTGAAAAAAAGGGTGTCAAAGTAAGTCACATTTTTCGATTACAAAATTTGTCTGAACCGTTGGATGTCTCTAAATTTGCGGCTGTTATTTTTGTTGGTGCAATCGAAAAATATGCTATCCATGAACTCTACTTAAAAAATCCAAACTTAGTTTTAATTGATGATCGACTTGTTCATGTTGACGGTGTGGATGCCGTAACCACTGATTTAAAAGAAAAAGTGTTTGAATTATTAAATGCTTTTTGGACATCGGGCTATCGGGACATCGCATTTGTCGGTGGCAAACGTGAATCGATGGATTTGAGTGGTCATTATGTATCAGTTGATGACGACACACGTTATGCGGCTTATAAGAGTTGGATGCAATCTAAGCATTTAGTGCCACGTGCTGTTTTGGCAGGGTGGCAGACAGCAGATGCGGTTACTGCAACTAATGAATTGTTAAACTCAAAAGAAAAGATAGATTCTATTTTGGTTGCCAGTGATCCTTTAGCTGTTGGTGTATTGAAAGTATTGTCAGAAAATGAGCATCACATTGCGGTTGCTAGTTTTAATGATGTTGAAATTGGGAAATACTTGACACCATCTCTGACAACCGTTCACATTCCAGCAGAAGAAATCGGACAAACAGCGTTAGTACAAGCTGTAGAACGTTCAACAAATACACGAAATTGGCCAACATGGTTAGTTATCCCTAGCTATATTGTTTACAGAGAGACGTTTGTTAAGTAAGGCAAAATTTGATTGAGTGAGTTGTAAATTTAAATAACAGGAACCAAAAATAGTCAATTATCGGTAGGTTATGCCGGGATTGACTTTTTATGTCAGTATCACGACATATGACACATAACAACGATGTCGTCTATTAATGAAAGCGCTTGCAATTTTTAAAATAAAAAAGTAAACTTAATTTATAGTTTACTTATATTATTTTACTAGAGGAGAAATCATGGCAGAGAAGCTCATTACATTTGATGAAACCACACAGTCATTTCATCTGAAAAACAAGGACATATCATATGTTTTGGCAATTGAAGAGGGTAAAATCTTAAGTCATGTGTATTTTGGTAAGCGAGTAAAAAATTATACTGGTTATTTTAAATATCCTCGTTTAGATCGTGGTTTTTCAGGTAATTTACCTGGGTCGTTGGATCGTGAGTACTCTAAAGATACGCTGCCACAAGAATTTTCTGGGAATAACACAGGTGATTACCGTGTGCCAGCAGTTATCCTGAAATCTGAAAATGGTGCACGCACAACAGATTTTCGATATGTGGATTATAAAATTGTTGCGGGCAAACCCGCAGATGACAATTTTCCACATGCGTATGTATTAGATGATGATGAATCACAAACATTAATTATTACGTTGGCTGATGAAACACTCAATGCTGAAATTGAATTATCATATACAATTTATAGAGACCGTTCGGTTATTGCTCGTCATTCACGTATTGTGAATCGCTCAGAAACCATTTTTAATATCGAAAAGTTAGCCTCTATGCAAATGGATCTACCGAAACAAGATCTTGAAGTGATTAGTTTACCAGGAGCTCATGTTCGTGAACGTCAAATTGAGCGTCAAAACGTCGCACATGGTGTAACACAATTTGAAAGTCGCCGTGGTTCAAGTTCACATTTTATGAATCCGTTTATTGCTTTAGTTAATAAGCACACGACAGAGTTTCAGGGTAATGCAATTGGCTTACAATTGGTTTATTCTGGTAATCACCAATTTACACTGGAACGTGATTATCAAGATCAAACACGTGTGGTTATCGGCATTAATGAGTATAATTTCGATTGGCAGTTACAGCCACAAAAAGCTTTTGAAACACCAGAAGTTTTGATGGTTTATTCAAGTAATGGTTTGAACGGTATGTCTGAAACATTTGCGAAATTATTACGCGAACGTGTTGCGCGTGGTCAACATCAATATTCACAACGGCCAATTGTGATTAACAATTGGGAGGCAACATATTTCGAATTTGATGAAAATAAAATTCAAACAATTATTGATAGTGCAGCACCACTTGGCGTAGAAATGTTTGTTCTTGATGATGGTTGGTTTGGTCATCGAGACGATGATAATTCAAGTCTAGGTGATTGGTTTGAATATGCTAATAAGCTAAAAGGCGGGCTACATGATTTGGCTAATCGTGTGCATAATAATAAGATGCAATTTGGTTTGTGGTTTGAACCGGAAATGATCTCAGAAGATTCAGATTTGTATCGTCAACATCCTGATTATGCGTTGCAAGTACCAAACCGTGGCAAGACACCATCACGAAATCAATTTGTACTCGACTTTAGTCGTGAAGAAATAGTCGATAATGTTTACGATCAAATGGTGAGGATTTTAGATAAAGTTGATGTGGACTATATCAAATGGGACATGAATCGTAATATGACCGAAATTTATTCAGCTGCTTATCCAGCTGCCCAGCAAGGTGAAATTTCGCATCGTTATATTTTGGGATTATATAATTTAATGAATCGTTTGACAATGCGCTATCCAGAAATTTTATTTGAAGGTTGTTCAGGTGGTGGTGGTCGATTTGATGCTGGTATTTTGTACTATATGCCACAATCATGGACCTCTGATAACACAGATGCTTATGCACGATTGAAGATTCAATATGGCACAAGTTTGGCATTTCCAATTTCAAGTATGACAGCGCATGTTTCTGCAGCACCTAATCATCAAACTGGTCGTTCAACGAGCTTGAAAATGCGTGGCGATGTTGCCATGGCTGGTGTGTTCGGTTATGAGTTGAACTTAACTGAAATGACCGATAACGAAAAAGCAATCGTGTCTGATCAAATTAAATTTTATAAAGCACATCGTCAATTGCTACAATATGGTGATTTCACACGGTTGAAGAGCCCGTATGAAGGTAACTTAACAGCGTGGCAGTTTACCTCAGCAGATAAAAATGATGTCATGTTATTTCGGTATGCCGGCCTAGCAGAAGCACAACCTGAATTTACGACGACACAGTTGGCTAATTTAGATCCAGAAAAAAAATATGAGGATGTCGCAACTGGTGATGTCTTTTATGGTGATGAACTCATGAACATTGGACTATATGACACATTGCAAAAAGGTGATTTTACGAGTGAAGTCACTGTATTGAAAGCAATCGCATCATGCACTAGGTAGTTAGTCGAAGTTTTGCAAGTTTAAAAAATTATGATCAGATTGTGTTACAATTGTTTAAAATATGGGAGAAGAAGCCATGAAAATTTATGCAGTTCGTCACGGACAAACAATTTTTAATATGCTTGATAAGGTTCAAGGTTGGGCAGATACCCCGTTAACTAAAAAAGGGGAACAAGACGGTGTGGCAGCTGGGAAACGTTTAAAAAATATTCCTTTTGATGTCGCGCTATCATCAGACACATCACGGGCAATCCATACTGCGGAGTTTATTTTGGCTGAAAACAATCACAAAAGACCACAGTTGACTTATACTCCGGATTGGCGTGAATTCTTTTTTGGTAGTTTTGAAGGTGGAGAAAATACAGTCATGTGGGGCGCAGCGTCTAATGCGTTGGGTATTGACTCACAAACACCAGATGACCTGGCACGTCAGGCTGATATGACTAAAATTATGGATACAATTTATGCTGTTGATCCGGATCATCTTGGCGAAAATGCAACTGATTTTTGGCAGAGAATGCGACAATCCTTGGCAAATTTACAACAAAATTATGATGAGAATGCGACTGTTCTATTAGTCACACATGGACAATTAATTTGGAATTTGGCACAACAATATGGCCATTTAAAAACAGCTAATCGACCAAAAAATGGTGCAGTAGCAGTATTTAACCTTGATAAAGATGGTAGTTTTAGTGTTGATAATTTTAATGACGTGACAACAATTTTTTGAAGAACAATCATAAAATGCAGCCAAACGTATTGAAATACTACGTTTGGCTGCATTTTTGCTGGTACTTATTAATCAATTATTCAAAACAGAGAGCATCATTGTTTGAAAATCAGAGACAAAACGGTCGGTATCCACTAAGACGGCTACTTGTGTTGTCGTTGGTACAAGTAGCTTGTCTTTGTCACCGATTGTGCGACCATAATCACCGCTTTTTTGGTCATATGTGACATGCATCGCTAGAGGTAAAGTGGTAACGTAACTGGCGTCGATACCCACAGCAACGGCTAGAGGATCGTGTAATGCAGCGCCTTTTTTATCAATACCAAGATTGGCATAAGCATCAATGTAGAAATCCATTAATTCAGCAAATTTAGTAGCAGCTGTTGTATTTAAGGCACGCCAAGCTGCTGTTTCTTTTTTAGTTAAAAGTGTGCGCAATGTGACATCTAAACCAACCATCGTTAAGTTTTTTTGACGTGTAAAGGCGTAGTCAGCGTCTTCTGGGTCTTGGTGAATATTAGCTTCGGTGAATGGTGTCACGTTGCCAGGAACTGTCAGTGCACCGCCCATCAAGGTTGTGTTGCCAATTAGTGTTGCGACTGCAGGATCTTTTTTGATGGCAGTTGCCAAATTAGTGAGTGGGCCGGTAGGAATAAAGATTAAATCATCTGCGTATTGATGAGCAGCGGCAATCAGAAAATCAACACCAGATTGTGTTTCAACATGACGTGGTGCAGTTTCTAATACGACTTCACCAATACCATTTTTGCCATGAATGAGTTGTGAAATAGGCATGACATCAAAATGATCGGTGGTTGATGAATGACTTTCACCAATAAAAACTGGCACGTTGTTAGCACCAAGCAAGTGCAACAAATTCAATGAGTTTTGAGCTGCTGTTTCAATCAATGTGTTGCCATAACTTGATATAATTCCAATGAGGTCAACATTTGGATCCCCGACAGCATAGGCAAGTGCAAGTGCATCATCAATACCGGTGTCTAGGTCAAGAATCATTTTTTTCTGAGCCATATTATTCAAATCAGTGTGTAGCGCGCTATCACTTTGTAAACTTTAGCGCTGAACAACACGTTTCCTCCATTAAGTATGATAATTCTATTATACCGATTAGCAACATACTTAGGGTTAAAAAGGTATAATAATTAAAGTAAAAAAATTATGACTGAAAGGAAACGTATAGGTGCCCATCTGATGAGGACTGGACATTGATACAACAACATTATGGAATTATATGATATAGCCATTATTGGTGGCGGACCGGTAGGCATGTTTGCTGCCTTTTATGCTGGTCTACGTGATACAAAAGCTGTGTTAGTGGAAAGTTTGCCCACATTAGGTGGTCAAGTGACTGCCTTGTATCCTGAAAAGGTAATCCTAGATGTTGCAGGATTTGTGGGTATTAAGGGTTCAGAATTAATTGATTCATTATATCAACAATTGCAGTTATTTCCAGTCGAGATTAAAACGAATACAACTGTGACTAACGTGCAAAAACAAAATGAGTTATTCACAATTACGACGGACAATGGTACGTCTTTTCAAGCTAAAACGGTGATTTTTACAACTGGGAAAGGATCTTTTGAACCACGCAAAATACAAGTAGATGGTGCTGATTCACTTGTCGGTCAGGGGGTTCATTATTTTGTGACCAACAAGCAAGACTTTATGCATCATGATGTTGCTATAGCTGGTGGTGGTGATTCGGCTGTTGATATGGCCACGATGTTGAACGACGTGACAGCATCAACTCGAATTATTCATCGACGGGACACGTTTAGAGCGATGGAGCAAAGCGTTAACGCATTAAATAGCAGTACAGTTATTAAGGAAACACCAAAAAAAATTGTGGCAATTAATAAACAAAAGAATGGTAAATTGGCTGTTACTTTGGCGCCGGTTAAGGATCCGTATGATGAAACTGTCATTTCTGTTGATGATTTAATTATTAATTATGGTTTCATATCAAAGAACCAAACCGTTGCGTCTTGGGACATTAAACCAGTACAAGATAATCAGGTTTTTGCAGTCAATCAGCAACTGCAAACGAGTATTGATGGTGTATTTGCAATTGGGGATGCGAGTCACTACATTGGGAAAGCAGATTTAATAGCAGTTGGCTTAGGAGAAGCACCAACTGCTATTAATGCCGCAGTTAATTTATTTGATTCTAAACGTGGTGGCCCAGGTCATTCTAGTTCTATGATTATAAAAAATGGTCATCTAAGCTAATTAAAAACTAAAATTAATTTTCAAGCTTATCAACATACTGTTGATAAGCTTTTTTCATTTCGGTAGAAACGGTCGTTTCAAAAATATTATTTTTCAATAGATCATAATTTACACTCTCCAAGTCGGCATGTGTTTTGCTAGGATAAAGTGTTATGAGCGCTTGCCGAAAAGCATTAATTTCAGATGAATAGGTTGGTTTATCAAGTAGATAGAGTTCACTAATCGCAAGGAGTTTTTTCGAAGCAAAATTATATAGAGACCATGATGGATATTCTACTTGATCATTGAGTTGAATCACTTGAAATAATAGAGGTGCATATTGTGATGCTTTATGTTCTGAAGTAATACTGGTCAAGGCGCTAAAAGCAAAACGTAAGCCAAGTGATTGGTTAAAGAAAATGACATTTTGTTGCGCGGCAGATAAATCACCAATTGATGTTGTGATATCAATACTGCGCTTGATTGTAGCGATGGGATTGTGCAAAATATTAATGAATTCATATTCGTGAAATAGGACATTATTAAATTCTAACTTTAATAGTACTAGTAAATTAATTTCTTCTAAGCCATACTCACCCTCAAGTAGCACACTTTTGAGGGCTTTTTTTAAATCCAATGGTAAATCGTTATTAAATGATGAAGACGATGTTAGGCGATAGAGTTTGACAGCCATTTTTAGGCGTTCAATATTATACGTTATATAGAACTCGCGCAGAGGTATTTGATAATTAATTTTGGCAGGCAAATATGATGGGGTATCGTAAAGCTTTAGATGATCATCCGCCATACTTTTCATGTGAGAAACTTCAGAAAATGTTGTACGTAAGTAACGCACTGTATGAAGAAACTGCAACGTTGTAATGTCCGTTTCTCCCTTAACATATCGATACCAAGATGAATTAGAAGTATTTATGTAATCTAAAAGTAATGATAATTTAATCCCCTTGTTCTTGCGTATTTCATTTAAATGGTATCCAATTGGCTTGGCTTGGCTTGGCTTGGCTTGGCTTGGCTTGGCTTGGCTTGGCTTGGCTTGGCTTGGCTTGGCTTGGCTTGGCTTGGCTTGGCTTGGCTTGGCTTGGCTTGATTTGATTTGGTCATTTACTAATCCCTAGTTTTTAATGATATATTTAATATTCATTTTAGTATATTGTGTTAGAAAAAAAGCCCCGAATTTGGGACTTTTGTGAATGAACGCGATTTAAATAATATAATGACAAAGGTATCTTATTCTACTTGATTATTTTTAGAGTAAGAGAATTTGACTAGCAAAACTATAATAATGGAGAAATATCCTATGGAATATTCAGAACTTTCTAAAACTGATTTGATGGGCTTACTAGCACAAGCTTATCAAGTGTTGTCGGATAAAAAAGAACGAGAAGATCAAATAGCAACAATTAATCGTCGTGTGCATCAAACGCTAAATAAGCCGGTTGGATTTCAAGGTGTTTTGAAATGGGGAATACCTGCTGCTGCCTTTTTGATAGTTCATGTCATAGTATATTCTGTTTTAGGTATTGGCGTGGGTATTATCAGTGGTGGGTTTGCGGCGTATTATGCCTACAATTATAGTTCAGGTAAAAAAGATAAAGCATTGGCTAAAGAGAAGGTAGCACAGTATCGTCAATTGGCATCTAAAGCGAAAAATGAATTAGAAATTTATCAATCAAGTGATGCATTTATAGACAGTCTTGATTTTTTATTACCTGAAATGAAAGATATATATGCTGTAGCAGCTTTATATAACATTCTAAATAGTGGCCGAGCTGATAATTGGAAAGAAGCTATTAACAAATATGATACGGAAATACATAGATTCCGCCAAGAACAGAATCAACAAGAAATCATTAATAATCAAAAGCAACAAATGATGAATGCTGAGCAAAATAATATTTTACTTAATAGAGTAACTACCTCTATTGGAGCGCAAAATGCGATGATTGCTACGCAAATTGCACAAATTGACAATATTAATAAAACTACTACATCCATTGGCAGTGATATTAATGCAATTAAAAATCGATAAAAGGTCGTATATCAATGGGAATATTTAAGTTTTTTGGTAATTATGTTAAGCATCAAACAATTCAAAATTTAGCTGATTCTAGCGGTTTTGCTCGTGATTTAATTAGAATTAATCAGATTAAAAAGCGTGAGAATGCACAGAATATATTTGGTGTCAAATTGGAATATGTACCAGAAACATCTGAAGAAGAATTAGTCAGTGTCTCTAGTGAATTATTTAATATGACGAAGGATCAAACATTAAAGTATGTGACAGCTACACCTGTTGTGTATATTAAAGAATTGGATAATGACACAGCAAGAGAAGTTGTTAAATATTTAAAGAGTATTGGTGTTCAGTCAAGTATTACTAAAGCAAGGTAGCACATTTAGAGATTTAAGAATGGTTATATCTAAAAGTAACATACTACAGGGAGAGTATTTAAATGAGTCAATATAATAATGGTGCAACAACGCGTAGTGAGCGATATGCTGTTAAATCACATAAGCAGATAGTTGCTTTAACAACAGCAACAATAGTTACGGCAACAATTTCATCAGTTACTATCAATGCTAGTGCCGATGAAATTAAGGACAATCAGCAACCGGACGTTGTATCTCAATCTGGTGTTACAGCGCCAAAATCAGATTTTGACAAGGCCAAGGATTCTGAAACTCAAAAATTAGCTGATTTACAAGCACAACAAAAAGCTGATGAACAAGCCAAGGCTCAAGCTAATGCGGATGCACAGGCTGCTACTGAACAAGCAAATGCCAAGGCTTTAGCTGACGCTCAAGCTGCTCAAGTTGCAAAAGACCAAGCTGATGCGCAAGCTGCAGCTCAAAAGTTAGCTGACCAACAAGCTGCTGATGAATCAGCCAAGGCACAACAAGCACAAGCGACTCAAGTCGCTCACGATGCTGAAGTTGCCAAGCAACAGCAAGCAGCAACTGATTTCGCCAATCAACAAGCTCAAGAATCTGGTTCTGCCCAAGCACAACGTGATACTGCGACAAATCAATATAATTCTGATACCAAAGCAACACAAGATGATGCGGCCACAGCAGACAAAGCCATTGATTCGGATGCTCAAAAAGCAACGGATAAGGCTACGACTGACCAAACAACAGCCAATCAAACTGTCGATGCTATTCAGGCTCAAAGCACAACTGATGCTAAGACACAACAAACTTCAGCTTCTACCAAACAAACAGCTGACAATACAAAGACTGAATCAGCTCAAAAACAAGCTAATGCTTCAACAGAAGCTTCTGCTCAAAAGAATGTTGATACAGCACAAGCTAATGTTAATAAATCATCAGCCAAGGCTGCAACTCCGGCCAATCCATATGATACTAACTATGACCGAGACAATTCTCAAGCACCATCTAGTATTAATAGTGTCGGCAATTTACCAACCTCAATTTCTGACCCAAAGATTCCAGCCAGTCATGTTAACGATGCTGGATACTATGATTACTATAATTATTTTGGTGAAAATGACAACACTGCTCAAATCAAGGGAGCACCAACAGATGCCCAACAAACTGAATTAGCTGATTATGCAGTCACTCTTGTTAATTCATATCGTACTACTCATGGTATGCCTCCTGTTCGTTGGACCGAACAAAACCAAAAAGCCGTTATTGCTTCAGCCAAGGCTCGTGAAGAAGCCAATGCTGGCTTCAAGCATACTGCCTATTTAGGTAGTGACGTTACAACAAAAACAGATAATGCCTATGCTGCTCAAGGATTATGGTTTGCCGGAGAAAATATTGGCGTATCTGCATTCTCAGACTTAACAATGTTATCAGCCAAAGTTAATATCTTGAATGTCATTACAGCTATGATTTATCAAGATGGCGCTCACGGCAACGGTCATTTACAGAACTTCATGATGGATGACCAAATCATGGGCTTTGCTATGCAAAAAGATAATACTGGTGATTGGCCATATGTCGTTATTTTCCAAAATGCATCCATGACAGGCAATGCCGGTCCATTAACAGATATGGCAACGACTTCAACACAAACAATTGAAGCTGCTCGTGGCGGTAATACACAGGCTAACAAACAAGCCCTAGCCGACGCTCAAGCTAACTTGAGCCAAGTTAAGTTTGACAATGCAACCCAATTATCAAACTTACAATCAAAGAATCAAAAAGCGATTGACAGCATTAATCAAGCTTTTGCTGATGCTATTGTTCAAATCAAATCAACTCATGATAAAACTATTTCTCAAAATGCAACCATTTATGGGAATACCATTGCTCAAATCAAGGCTGACGCCACAGCAAAGCATGATACCAACGCAACAAAATTAGCTGAAACCTTAGCTAATTTGAAAGACAACTACGATGCCAAGATTTCAAGCATCAAGGATATGTCACCTGAAGAATTAGCGAATAAGAAAGCTACTGAAAAGGCAGCCTTTGACAAAGTTCAAGCAACTGAATTAGCTACTTTTGAGGCACAACAGGCACAAGATGCAAAAACTTTTGCAACAAACTTGGATACAGCTTTAGCAAACTTAAAGGCGCAATTAGATGCTGATTTAGCAACAAAGACTGCCCAAGGTGCCAAGAATCTCAAGCAACTAGAGATTCAAAATACTGACGCTTACAACCAATTAGTTTCAGCCAATGCCAAAGCTTTAGCCAATTTGAAGACGTCAAACGTTAAAAGCTATGCCAAGGCTCAAGCTGACAGTCAAGCTTACTTAAATGCCATTAACCCAGCCAACGCTAAGCCATCAACACCAGACCATTCAAAGCCTAATTCTGGCAATACAGGTAAGCCTTCAGCCCCAAGTCATCAAACTGGTCATAACACACCAACAGGGACGGACTCATCTCAAACAGCTAAAAACAGCTCTCACGTTACTAATTCTAATAGTAATGCAACATCTCAAAAGACTAACGTCTCATCTCACGATGATAACTTCATTTATGATGCGAATACACAGGCATTGAATCGTGTGTCATTTGAAAATCAATATACGAATGTTACATTTCATCCCAAGATTAATACACTTGTACCAGTAAAACAAGTTAACCCAGTCATTACTACACAGGCTAGTTTACTGCCACAAACTGCAAAGAATCAGCAACATAACAATCAAGCACTATTAATCAGTTTATTTAGTTTACTAGGTATGTCGCTGTATGTACCAAAACATTTGAGAAATAAACGGTTTAATGCATAATATAAAAAAATTAACAAAGGACTTCAAAATATGCATTTTTGAAGTCCTTTTTAATTATTAATCAAAAGTACCCCGACATAGGGACATTTAAGTAAAAAGACTGTTTTTATATTATAATTTTTAAATTAGTGGATTTTTACTGAAAAAATATAATAGGGAGAGTATGCATGGCTACAAAGAAAGAGTGGCAAGAATATTTTGCACTAATCAATGATCGTCAACCAACAGCAGATGAGGTATTGGCAGCAATTGAAAATGGAGAAGTGACATTAGAGAAACAAGAACATAACACATCTAAGGTAGCTATTACCGAAGATGCTAATCGTGTCTACACAAATGCCAAGCAACACGCTGGAAATTATTGGACTTGGGTTAAGCCAATTATTGCACAGCCAAGTCGGTTAAATGATGTATCTGGTAATATATTTCTGTGGGTATCGTTTGCTATCGCATCATTAACTGGAGCATTTTCATTTTCAAACGTTATTCGTCGTGGTATGAATGCTGCACTAAATAGTTATTCGTCGTATGGCACAGATTTGACCAAGATTCGTAGTCAGTTAAGTGTTTTAAATTGGCAACTATTTTTCTACGTTGCTATCATTTTTGCCGTATTTTATCTAGCAGCATTACCTGGTTTGCTGTTGCTTAACCGTCGCTACTTTACTATGAATCAAATGGTATGTAAGTATTTAAAGTGGTTTGCACCATTATCTTTGATTAATATTATTGGTGCTATATTATCATTTGTTGTGCCAATTCCTTCTATATCAGCTTCATCGTTGGAAAACGTATCCGCGATTTTTAATACTTTTTTTACTTCTTTTACTGTCATTGGCTTTATTTTGATTTTTGGGGCGGCCTTACTAGTTGCAGCGCAACAGTTTTTAATCTCAGAAGTGCATTTGAATCAAGGAAAGTTTGATGCCGCATGGGTACTTTTGCTCCAGTGGTTTATAAGTGTCGTTATGATTTTCATTGAATTACGTGTTGTTGTCGTGCCACTACTTCAAAATCTAACGCAATCCTTAGGAAATTGGTGAGGCGTATATTATGGATCAGAAAAAAGAATGGTTAGCTGATTTCAAAGCAAAAAATCACCGTAACCCGACAATAGAAGAAGTTACTGAAGCTAGTAAGAATGGATTCGTCTTGGTAGGCAGTTCAGTATTTAACCAGAGTGAAGAAGAACGAGTAACAGCAAAACCTGTAATCACGTTGGCGGAAAAATGGCGTGATAAGTTTGAATTAGTTAATGGTCGCTTACCTAACCTCGAAGAGGTTCGTCAAGCTAAAAGTGCTGGCTTTAACAGTGTCACACCATTAGCAATAAAGCAGACCGAAAATGAACCAAATCCTGTTCCTAGAGTCCCAAGACAAAAAATGTCTCAAGGTAAAAAAATAGCAATAACAACTGGTGTAGTGGTTATTGCTATTGGAATTGCCTTGGTGACTTGGGGAACTAAGTATTATGCTAAAGCAGCAACGGCGCAACGTACTTTGAAAGTGCTAAAGTCTGAAAGTGCAGCACAATACGCAAAGAATTTTGTCTGGTCAGATACAAAGAAGAAAATCGATCAAGACGCCTTATCTCCTTTTGTTAACAATATAGCCAGTGCTAAATGGTCCAATCAACGAGAAAAAGACATTTATAACCTCATGTTATCAGGACAAAATGATGATGGTTTTATTTTCAAACGTACGGGGAATGCTTTCCTAGTCTTCCCTAAATATCAATTAACTGTCAAGCCAGTTGATTTTAATGTGTCAACGAATAATAAAGGCATGACGCTCAAAATGAATGGCACAACGATTGGAAAATCAAATTCTAATCGTTATTCTAAGGCATTTAAGCACCAAGTTAGCGGATTATATCAATTTAATGCGACTGGTAAAATCAGTGGTCAAGATGTCGCAACCAGTGACGAAAGGAAAATTGATAGTTCAACAGATGTTAACTTGGCAATTGAAATGATTAGTTTTGATGTCAATTCAAATTTAAGTTCAGGTGATTTGTACATTGGCGAGACAAAGGTTGGCACACTAAAAGATGGCTTGTTGTCAGTGAAAAATATGCCAGTTAGTAAAGGTGCCAAAGCCTATGTACAAGCTAATTTTGGAGACCAAACCATTAGAACAAGTAAAACAAGTTTGAAGGATTTATATGATGGCGAAAGTATCAATTTAAATGCAGATGATTTATTGACAGAAGATGATGCCAACAGTACAATTTCTTCAATGTATGATGCTTTGGGGTCATATGCTTCACAAGAACAGGATCCAGATAACTTGGCTATGTTTAAAAATGGTGCTAATAACAATGCTTACCAAGACTATAAAAAAATGATACGTCACAATCTTCATGATGCCAAACGTAATGCAGAGTCTGTTTCGTTTAAATCACCAAATGTTAAGTCAGTTAAACAAACAAGTTTGACAACAGCAGATGCTGTTTATCAAGTAAAAACTGATTTTCGCTATACGACTGATGAGGATAACGACTCATATGGTGATTTAACGCAAACGTTTGAACTAACTGCACATATGGTTTATGACAAACGCAATAAAGCATGGCAGGTTGAGTCAATTGATTCCGATCAAAAGAAAATATCAGAAGATAATAATGTTAAGTAATAATGAAAAGAGAGTGTATAAAAATGTCTGAAAATAATCAAAATGGTGCAAGTCATGTTGTGATTAATAATGTTGTCGTGGAAAAAAATAGTATTGGTTTAGCTGGCTTAATCGTCGCCATTGTTGGCTTTTTCTTGTCATGGATTCCTGTATTGGGATGGATTGTTTGGCTTGTCGGTTTAGCACTTTCTATTGGTGGCTTATTCCGTAATCCTAAGGGAACAGCGATCGCTGGTTTAATTATTTCTTTCTTAGACTTCATTCTACTAATCATATTGGTAACTTTAATTGCTGGTGTAGCTAGCGCGTTTTAAAGTACAATTTGTTTGTTTGAAAGAAATGAGTTCAAGAATAATCAATAAATAAAGTTCAACGACTTTTAAACAATAAAAAAATCTGACTGATATGCTTGATGTGTCCGAAAGTTACTTTAACTTTCGGGGGACACATTAGTTTCAGTCAGATTTTTATTTAGCCGAATTTAACACTTTGAATTTTGCTGTTTTATAGTCAATTTGAATGCCTGGTTGGACGTTGAAAATCCAATAGTTTAGATTTAATGTTTTCCCGTTGTCTTGAATAGATTTTGCCATATAATGTACACCGCGTGAGAGACGATCATCGTCAATATAAAGAGGTGTGACTTGACCTCTGATTGAAATGTTTGGATGTTTACTGATCGCGTTTCGAATATCATCTTCTGGCACCAGCTGGCCAGGGTACGCATTTTGTACGCGTGTGCCAGTTGTCATGTTTTCGGTCACCATGGTTGGCATACCGAAAAATTGATAACCAACAATATGAGATTTATTCCAAAGTGCTTGTTTGCCATTACCTAATTTGACATTGGGGTTGTCATGATAACCACCAACCCATTTTGTGCCATCGAATCTATCGTTGATAAACCAACCAGAGGGGCGCACATCGTATGATATACGATCAGGACGGGTAGTCACTTTGTCAATACTAGCTTTGCTAGCAATAAAATTACCCTGCTGTGATCGTCCTTGGTTATCTAAAGGTGACAAACTGAGGCCATCAACTGGCCGCCATTTTGAAGCTTGCGATGGGAAAGTTTGCTTTAATTCAGATTCGGTGAAAGTAGCTTGATTATTGTTGATATGTACAATATCGCCATTAAGTGTCCCATCCCATTTTAAATCTAAAAGCGCTTGATTATCAGCAGCGATTGCTTGGGTATATTTTGAAGTTGGTTCAGATTTTTTTTGCTGATTTTGTTGACTTTGCCAAAAATAAAAACCAAATACAGCAACTAAGATTAACAAAGATAAAATTTTATTTTGTGGTTGTTTTTTGCGTTTGTAAGTACGTTTGCTTGCCATATTATTCTCCATTAAAATCTTTTAAAATCATACCATTTTTAACGAAAAATAAAAACAAGTATGCATGAATTCACGCCTACTAACTTGGTTAATGACATTACTTCAATAAGTCCCATTCTGCTTTGAACTGTGCCAAAAAGTCTAACATGAACTGGTGTCGACTTATTGCAATTTGACGTGCGGTTTCAGTATTTAGATGATCTTTTATTAATAGTAGTTTTTCATAAAAATGATTAATGGTCGTACTGTCATCTTGTCGGTATTGTGCTTTGCTTTTGGG
The DNA here is from genome assembly GCF_000196855.1 of Leuconostoc gasicomitatum LMG 18811. Classification (NCBI taxonomy): domain Bacteria; kingdom Bacillati; phylum Bacillota; class Bacilli; order Lactobacillales; family Lactobacillaceae; genus Leuconostoc; species Leuconostoc gasicomitatum. The sequence continues at coordinate 1,566,155 of NC_014319.1, read as the reverse complement.
TGTACGTGGCATAATAGTGGGATCATAGAGGACACGATTTTTTACCGCACCATAAGTAATCGCTCGTGTCATGGCAATGGCACCCATGGCTTCCAAACGGTCGGCATCTTGCACGATTTGACCGTTAACATCGAGTGGTTCGGCATTTCCTTCAATTGATTTAGACCATGACATATTATCAATAATTTGAATTATTGCCGTAATTTCTACATGCGAAACTTGAATAGCTTGCAAAAAAGTTATTAAGTTTTTTTTTGCTGCTAACGCTTCTGCTTCAGTGGTAAATAGCTTGTCATCATAGACATCGTGCAACAGTGCAGCGGCACGAACAATAAATGGATTAGCACTTGGTTCGTGAATCAAGATTTGATTGGCTAATGCAACGACACGATTAATATGATCAACACTATGGCCCGTGTTGTCTTTAGCGAGTACATGTTGCATGTAATTAGTGATTTCTGTGAGTTGTGTCATGTCATTAATCTCCTTTGATTATTTATAGATGCATGATTAACTGTATCAGTTTTGAGGTCGTTGTGAAAGGATTAATCGTATCTAAAACAGCTTGTGACATTTTTAATATCTTTAGAAAAACTATGAAAATAGTTTAAAATTCGTTATAATTATCTTATAAAGCACGCCTCATATGGCAAAGAACATGTGTTGTGATTTCAGCACGTGACAGAAAGAGAGACTCATATGTCAGAACCAAATAATGTCCTTTTTAATACTGCTAATCTCACTGATTCAGCGGTTATCTACGATAAGTTTTCAAAATCAGAACAACAGTTTTCTGTTCAGAAGGATAAAACTTTCTATATTACAACACCCATTTATTATCCTTCAGGAAAGTTGCAGCTTGGTAATACCTATACAACGGTGCTTGCTGATGCGGCTGCGCGCTATCACCGTTTGTTAGGGGAAGATGTTTATTTTTTGACTGGAACTGACGAGCATGGACTTAAAATTCAACAAAAAGCAAAAGCTGAGGGCATACCTGAAATCAATTACTTGGATGGTATGGCGAAAGGCATTAAAGATCTCTGGCAACTGATGGATATTTCATACGATGACTTTATTCGTACAACTGAAGAACGTCATGAAAAGGCTGTTCAAAAAATATTCACGACATTACTTGAAAATGGTGATATTTATAAGGGAGAATATGAAGGTTGGTATTCTGTTTCAGATGAAGAGTATTTTACTGAATCACAGTTGGCAGAAGTTTATCGCGATGCAGATGATAAAATGATTGGCGGTAAGGCGCCTTCTGGGCATGATGTCGAGTTAGTTAAAGAAGAAGCGTACTTCTTCAAAATGAGTAAATATGCAGACTGGCTGCTTGATTATTACAAAACCCATCCAGAATTTATTCAACCTGAAGCACGCATGAATGAAATGATTAATAACTTTATTGCGCCTGGATTGGAAGATTTGGCAGTTACGCGTACAGCTGTAGATTGGGGAATCTCAGTTCCTGGAGACGAAAAACATGTTATCTATGTTTGGATTGATGCATTATCTAATTATATTACCGCGTTAGGTTATGATTCCGAAAATACAGATTTGTTTGAAAAGTTTTGGCCAGCCAATGTCCAATTAGTTGGTAAGGAAATTGTACGCTTTCACACAATTTATTGGCCTATCATGTTACATGCGCTGGGCATTGAATTACCAAAATCAGTTATTGGCCATGGTTGGCTAGTGATGAAAGATGGCAAAATGTCAAAGTCTAAGGGCAATGTTATTTATCCTGAAGTACTTGAGGAACGTTATGGGTTAGACGCCGTAAGATACTACTTATTAAGAGCCATGCCATTTGGCAATGATGGGGTATTTACACCCGAAGACTTTGTAGCACGAGTTAATTTTGATTTAGCTAACGATCTGGGTAATTTACTGAACCGTACAGTGGCCATGATTAATAAATATGAAAACGGTGTGATCCCTGAATTGCGGACTGGCAAGACTGATTTTGATGAAGCTTTAGTTCGCACCTCTGAGGACGCTATTACTGATTATCATAAAAATTTTCAAGATATGCGAACCGCAGATGCATTGGAAAATATATGGACAATTATTCGACGCGCCAATAAATATATCGATGAAACGCAACCATGGGTTTTGGCCAAAGATGACACGCAAAAAGCAGTGTTATCAAATGTCATGGCACATTTGGCTGGTGCATTACGTGTGGTCGCTGTCCTATTGCAACCTGTTTTGACTAAAGCACCTAAGAAAATTTACGAACAGCTTGGTTTTGAGTATCCAGAAAATGGTGTGCGTATTGCTGGGCTAACATTTGGTAAGTTGCCAACTGGTGGGACAGTCGTTAAGAAAGGTGAACCTATTTTTCCACGCCAAGACGTTGAAGAAGAAGTGCGTTTTATTTCGAGTCTCGTGTCAAAAGATACAAAGGGTAAAGGTCGTGCAGTTAAAGAAGAAGCTAAGAAAACTGCTGTTACAGATGAACCAACACGTGAACTCATTACGTATGATGATTTTGCTAAAGTTGAGATTTTAGCTGCTAAAATCATAGCAGGTGAAATTGTTGAAAAATCAGAAAAGTTGCTTAAGTTCACTCTTGATGATGGTTCAGGTAAGTCACGACAAATTTTGTCAGGTATTCGTAAATGGTATGCTGATCCTGCTGTCTTAGTTGGCAAGACGGTAGCTATTGTCGCAAACATGAAACCACGTAAAATGGCTGGTGAACTATCAGAGGGCATGATTTTATCAGCTGAAAAAAATGATATTGTAACAGTGACTATTTTACCGGATTCAATTGTGCCTGGGTCAGGTATTGAATAAATCTATGTAACTTTTGAGGACGACAATATGTGGTATGAAAAGGCCACAAAATGATGTTAAAACCATCACAAGGATGATTTTATTTTCGTAGCGTCATATAGGTTCTTCAATGATTAGTATGTAACAAAAACGCTGATTGATTAGGCGTGTTTACTGTAAATTGTCAAGTGCATTTTTGAAAAAAAGCAATCACTTGCGTTCGCTCAAGCATTAACTTTGTGCTATAATATGGTTGTTGACAAAAGTCAAAAACAAAATCTTTGGAGGATCTATACACATGACTGTTAAGATTGGTATTAACGGATTTGGACGTATTGGCCGTTTGGCCTTCCGTCGTATTCTTGAATTATCAGACAAGGCTTCAGATATTGAAGTTGTTGCAATCAACGATTTGACTAGCCCTGATATGTTGGCATACTTGTTGAAGTATGACTCAATTCACGGTACTTTGAACGCTGAAGTTTCATCAGATGATACTGGTATTATCGTTAATGGTAAGCACTACTCAGTTTATGCAGAACGTAATGCTGCTGACTTGAAATGGGTTGCTAACGATGGTGTTGACTATGTATTGGAAGCAACTGGTTTCTACACATCAGCCGAAAAGTCACAAGCCCATTTGGATGCTGGTGCTAAAAAAGTATTGGTCTCAGCTCCAGCTGGTGCTGTTCCTACAGTTGTCTACGGTGTTAACCAAGACATCTTGACTGCCAATGACACAATTGTTTCTGCTGGTTCATGCACAACGCAATCATTAGCACCAATGGCTAATGCATTGAACAAAGAATTCGGTGTTAAGGCCGGAACAATGACAACAGTTCATGCTTACACAGCTTCTCAAGCTTTGCAAGATGCACCTAAGTCAGGCTTTGCTAAGCGCCAACAAAACCGTGCTGCTGCAAACACAACTTTGCCACATTCATCAGGTGCTGCTAAGGCTATTGGCTTGGTTATCCCTGAATTGGATGGTCGTTTGCAAGGACATGCATTCCGTGTACCTGTTATCGATGGTTCAGTAACTGAATTGACAGCTACTTTGGAAAAAGAAGTAACTGTTGATGAAGTTAATGCAGCAATGAAGAAGTACGAATCAGAGTCATTTGGTTACAATGGTGATGGTCTAGTATCAGTTGACATCATTGGTGACACACATGGTACAGTATTTGATCCAACACAAACTGAAATCACTACTGGTAACGGTTCTCAATTGGTTAAAATCTCTGCTTGGTATGACAACGAATACGGTTTCACTTCAAACATGATCCGTACATTGTTGCACTTCGCTACATTATAAAAAATATAAAGCAATACTAAAAAAACCTGCCAAAGCAGGTTTTTTTAGTGGAACCCTTTTTTAACAAAATATGCTATACTTTATTCAGCTATACGAAAGAGGTTTCAACAGTGAAAGTTGCGTTTTCATCAGATAATCATTTTGACTTAAATAAGATTGATGTTAAGCGTGCCATGCATGTACAGGCGCTTTATTTATTGAACCAATCTGTTGATGTTTATGTTATTGCTGGTGATTTATTTAATGATTTTCAAAGAACATTGTCATTTGCACGTGATATGCAGGACGCATTGGGTGATAAAATATTAATTCGATTTATTGCTGGCAATCATGACATGGGTAATGGTGTGACCTATGATGAGTTAGAAAGCGATATTGATCCACTTTATTTTCATAACAAATTTATTGATTTAACGCCTACCGTGAGATTGATTGGTAATAATGGTTGGTATAACTACGACTTTGTTGGTAACGATTATACTGAAAAACAAATTCAGCAGTTTAAAAATTCATTTTGGTATGATCGACGAATTAAGCAACCTATTTCAGATAAAGAACGTTTTAATCGTAATATGTCACAGCTACAACACCAATTAGACGTGGCTGATCATAAGCAAACTGTGGTTGTGTCACACTTTGTCCCACGTAATGATTATATTAAGCGGTTTCCAAATGGTGCATCACGTCTGGATATGGCTAATGCACTGTTAGGTAGTAACAAAGTCGGTGAAATTTTAGATAATTCTTATACTATTGCGACAATTACTGGACATCTACACTTACACCCTGCGCCATTAAAAGTTGGCAACAACATATATTACAATGCTGCAGTGGGTTATAACACAGCACGCGTGCATGAGTGGCGTAGTGATGATTTTATAACAGAGTGGCAAAATCATCTTATTCTATTGGATTTTTAAGATACTGGCGACAGTATCTTTTTATTTTACAATATTTAGTTTGACTATCGAAATAAATCATGAGATAATTTTGTTATTATATATTTCGATAGTCGAAGTATTAGACGAAAGGAAATGTGTGTTGTGATTTATAATTATCTCATGATAAAATCACTAACTCACGCTTACAAATCATGCCAGTTCTAACAACAACAGAAATTATGGATCTTATCCCAAATCGTTATCCCATTCTTTACATGGACTATGTTGAAGAGATGGTTCCCGATGAATCAATCGTCGCGGTAAAAAATGTAACAATCAACGAACAATTCTTTCAAGGTCATTTTCCAGGGAATCCTGTGATGCCTGGTGTTTTGATTATTGAATCATTGGCACAGGCAGCTTCAATCTTAATTCTATCATCACCACAATTTAAAGGTAAAACAGCCTATATGACTGGCATTGATGATGCTAAATTCAAAAAAATGGTTGTCCCTGGTGATGTATTGAAGTTACATGTTACCTTTGGTAAATTACGTGCAAATATGGGGAGCGTAATTGTTGAAGCTAAAGTTGATGGAAAGACAGCGACATCCGCTGAGTTGATGTTTGTCGTTTCTCCAGATAAAACAGATGAATGACACACCAACACCGTATTTTGAAGAGTTAAATGATGAGCTTGTTGTCGTGTTTAATAATGTGATGTGGATTGAAGAAGCTGCTTTAAAGCAGAGTTATTTTTCTGATATTACATTAAAAGATATGCATACAATTGACGCCATTTCGATGTATTCCGAAAAAAGTGCATCACAAGTTGCTAAAATGATTCATTTAACGCCTAGCGCAATGACAACCGCTATTGATAGGCTTGTCGATAAGGGATACATTGAGAGAAGACGTTCAGATAAGGATCGACGCGTTGTGCGTTTAGGTTTGACACACAAAGGCCGTGTTGTTTATCGTGCCCATCAAGAGTTTCATCGGGACTTAACGCATAACTTATTAAAAGATATGCCAGGGAGTGAAGTCGAAACGGTGAGGCGTGCCATTCATAATTTGGTGAGTTATCTCAGAAACGTACGAAACATTAAAGGGGAGCCATGGAACATTTAAAGATTGTAGCCTCAGCACAGCAACTGCCAGAACACCAAGTAACCAATCAAGAATTAAGTCACATTATGGATACGAACGATGACTGGATATTTAGTCGAACAGGTATTCACCAACGTCACATTGTGACAACAGAAAATACGAGTGATTTGGCTACATCGGTGGCTAAACAATTATTAGACAAGTCAGGTATGACAGCAGATAGTTTAGATTTTATTATTGTTAGCACAATGTCACCTGACAGTTTGTCACCCAGTACTGCAGCAATAGTTCAAGGGGCAATTGGCGCTACTTCTGCTTTTGCTTTTGATCTAAGTGCTGCATGCTCAGGGTTTGTCTATGGTTTAAGTGTTGCTACTAGTCTATTGTCAACACGGTATCGACGCGGGCTTGTTATTGGGTCAGAAGTGTTATCAAAGTTAGTAGATTGGCAAGATCGTACAACAGCAGTGCTGTTTGGTGATGGCGCAGCCGGTGTTCTTGTTGAGACAACGACAGAAAATATTGGATTACTTGGCGAACAGTTGCGTACGTATGGAAACAAAGGAGATAATTTATTAGCAGGGCAATTTGCTAATAAAAATCCTTTTGCTGGTGAAATTAGTCCAGTCGATCCATATTTTCATCAAAATGGTCGTGAAGTCTACAACTTTGCTACTCGTGAAGTACCTGAGGTATTACAAGCTGCTTTGGAAGAGGCAGAAGTTTCAGCTGATGATGTGGATTATTATTTATTGCATCAAGCTAATGCAAGAATTGTCACATCAATTGCTAAACGCTTTGGACAACCTACGGATAAGTTTCCCACCAACATGGCCCAAAATGGTAATACCAGTGCAGCAAGTATCGGCTTATTGTTGAATGAACTAGTTGTATCTGGCAAGGTTCATGCTGGTCAGACAATTGCCTTTGTTGGTTTTGGTGGTGGTCTAACCGTTGGCGCTCAAATTTGGAAAATTTAAATAAATCGGTGTAGACGGCTGCACCGTAAAAATCTAACGAAAATACATAAGACAGATATCAGGAGAATAGAATTATGACAGACACAGAGATTTTTGACAAAGTTAAGGAAATATTAGTAGATCAATTTGATTTAGAAGAAAATGAAGTGAGTTTGACAACAGACTTGACAAACGATATTGACGCTGATTCATTGGACTTATTTGAAGTTTTGAACCGCGTTGAAGACGACTTTGATATTAAGTTGGCTGTTGCCGAAGATATAAAGACAACACAGGATTTGGTTGACAAGGTTAAGGCGCAATTAGCAGCATAAATGTTACAAGTGATCAGTCAATGGTCACGTACATAGTTAATTTAAAGGAAAATATAATGGCAGTAATTGTAAATAACCCACTTTTTAAAAAATTAGGGATGAAATATCCAATCGTTGAAGGCGGTATGACATGGGCAGGAACTGGCGCTTTAGCAGCGGCAATTTCCGAGGCTGGCGGTTTAGGATTCATTGGTACAGGTTACTGGCATGGTGAAGATGTTCGTCGAGAAATCAAACGTGTTAAATCATTAACAGACAAACCTTTTGGTGTAAATGTGATGCTTTTGAGTCGTCATATTCGCGAAGTTTTTGATGTTATTATTGAAGAAGGCGTTGCTGTTGTTGCAACTGGTGCTGGTGATCCCTCACCCTTTTTGGCAGAATTACACGCAGCGGGAATTATTGTTATGCCCGTTGTACCTTCGGTGTCATTAGCACAAATGATGGAGAAAAAAGGGGTTGATGCTGTCATTGCTGAGGGTATGGAGTCTGGTGGACACATTGGCATGTTAACTACGATGACATTGGTTCCACAAGTTGTTGATGCTGTGAACATTCCAGTTATTGCTGCTGGTGGTATTGGTGATGGCCGTGGCGTTGCCGCAGCCTTCATGTTGGGTGCAGCTGGTGCGCAAATGGGAACGCGATTCCTAACAGCTACTGAATCTGAAATCCACCCAAACTTTAAAGCTAAAATTATCAAGGCAAAAGATATTGATACGATTGTGACTGGTAATATCCTTGGAAATCGTGCCCGAGTTTTGAAAAATAAAATGGCGAAAAATTTCGTTAAAAATGAAGTGAACGAGTTACAAAAAGAAAAACCTGATGCAGCCGCAATGGAAAAACTTGAGTCTGGTACATTACGTCGTGCAGTTCAAGAAGGTGACAAAGATGGTGGGGCATTTATGGCTGGTCAAATATCAGGATTGATTAAAGATGAAAAGCCAGCAGCAGATATTTTGTCAGATATTTGGGCACAAGCAACTGATTTGATGGGGATTGACAATACAACATTGTAATGTCAACCAATGATTGATGGTTGATTACAATTCGATAATATGTGAGGTTTAGTAGTATGAAACTGGGAATTTTATTTAGTGGTCAAGGGGCACAAAAAGCTGGTATGGGTCTTGATTTATATCAAAACATACCTGCATATCAAGCAACAGTTGATCAAGCGTCTAGTATTTTAGGTTATGATTTACAAGAAGTAGCAAATGATGACGCAAAAATTAAACAAACAGCATATGCACAACCTGCTATTTTAACAATGAGTAATGCAATAATCAATGCATTAGGTGACGCATTACCAACGCCAGTAGCCGGACTTGGCTTAAGCTTGGGTGAGTATTCTGCGCTGTCAGCTAGCGGTGCGTTAGATTTTGATCAAGCCGTTGCTATTATTAAAGACCGTGGTATGTATATGCAAACTGTTGGTGATGCAAATCCTGGCAAAATGGTTGCTGTCATGGGAGATAACCAAAAACTTGTTGCCGATGTTCTAACAACGTTACAAGCTGATGGCAAACATGTCTATCCAGCTAATTATAATACCTTTGCTCAATTGGTTATTGGTGGCGTACCAAGAGATGTTGATGTTGCAATGACTGCATTATCGGAAGCAGGGATACAGCGAATGGTAGAGTTACCAGTATCTGGTGCATTCCATACGCCATTGTTGACTGATGCAGCAACACAATTGACAGAACGTTTGTCTGGTGAAACGTTCAGAGATATGCAATATCCCGTGTATTCAAATACAACAGGGAAACAATTTACCAAAGAAATGTTATTTAATACTTTAACTAAACAAATTATTTCACCAACATATTTTGCGCAAGCTATGCAAAATATGTTAGACCTGGGCGTTGACACATTCTTAGAAGTAGGACCATCTGATACCTTGATCAAATTTGCTAAGAAAATCGCACCAAAAGATGTGAAGCGATATGCGATTACTGATTTAGAAAGCTTTAATGCAGTCAAAGAGATGTTGGTAGCAGAAGGAGAAAATGTTTAATGATGATGGACTTTACAAACCAAACTGTATTAATAACTGGTTCTTCGCGTGGTATTGGTTTAGCGATTGCTAAAGCGTTTGATGCAGCCGGTGCGCATGTCATTTTACATGCACGTTCAGAAATAAAACCAAATATTTACGCGGATTTTAAACAAAAGCCTCAAATTCTACAATTTGATATTGCAGATTCAGAAGCAGCAGAAGCAAGTTTGAAGGCACTTTACAAGCAAGATGATTTCGCTGGTGTTGATGTGTTAGTTAACAATGCTGGCATTACGAAAGATCAGTTGGCCATGGCTATGGCACCTAATGATTTTGCAGAAGTTGTCAATGTTAATTTGAATGGTACTTTTAATGTGACACAGCCAATATTCAAAAAAATGATTCGCCAAAAGCATGGCGCAATTATTAACTTAAGCTCAGTTGTTGGATTAATGGGAAATATGGGACAGATTAATTATGCAGCTTCAAAAGCTGGTATTATTGGTTTGACTAAGAGTCTGGCTAAAGAAGGTGCTCGTCGAGGCATTCGTGTTAACGCTATTGCGCCTGGTATGATTGTGTCAGATATGACCAGTGTATTATCAGAAGAGACACAGGCAAAGATTTTAGAAAACATCCCATTATCTCGATTTGGTGAAGCTAATGAAATTGCTGAGGCAGCATTATTCTTGGCTGGCAGCACTTATATTACAGGACAGACGCTCAGTATTGATGGCGGGCTATATATTTAATTAAAGGAGAAACACATGTCACGAGTAGTAATTACAGGTCTTGGTGCGGTTACACCGCTTGGTAATGATACAGAAACATTTTTGAATGGTATTTTTAATGAAAAAATGGGTATTAAACCTATTACCAAGTTTGATGCGTCAGAAACTGGTATTACGGTAGCTGGTCAAGTTGATGGATTTGATCCAGCACAACGCGTTGGCAAACGCGATGCACGTAAAATGGATTTATTTTCTCAATATGCTGTTGATGCAGCTGATCAGGCTTTGGAAAATGCTGGGCTAAAATCAGCAGAAGGTTCAGAAAATCCAACAACGGTTCAAGATCCAACACGATTTGGTGTCATTTTAGGTAATGGTATTGGTGGACTGACAACTATTCAAGATCAAGTGATCAAAATGCATGATAAGGGACCACAACGCGTGAGTCCATTATTTGTACCAGAATCAATTCCAAATATGGTATCTGGTAATGTGTCATTACGTTTTGGTGCAAAAGGGGTTAACTACACCATTGTTACAGCCTGTGCTTCAGCAACTAATGCTATTGGTGAAGCATTCTGGCGTGTTCAATCTGGGAAAGCTGACGTCATGTTAACAGGTGGTGCAGAGGCGACAGTTAACGAGATTGGTATTGCTGGCTTTGCGGCATTAACTGCCTTGTCAAAAGAAGAAGATCCAGCGCAAGCTTCAAAGCCATTTGATAAAAATCGTCACGGATTTGTTCTTGGTGAAGGTTCTGGTATTTTGGTTATCGAAAGTTTGGAACATGCACAAGCACGCGGTGCACATATACTAGCTGAATTAGTAGGTTATGGTTCATCATCAGATGCTTATCATATGACTTCCCCATCACCTGATGGCGAAGGGGCTGCACGAGCAATGTTAGATGCGCTTCAAGATGCAAACTTGCCAGCAGAAAAAATTTCGTACATTAACGCACATGGTACAGCAACTGGGGCTAATGATTCTGGGGAAGCACACGCAATTGCGACTGTTTTTGGTGAAAACACATTACCAGTATCATCCACAAAGGGTATGACTGGTCATCTGTTGGGTGCAGCTGGCGCAATTGAAGCATTAATATCAGTTGGTGCACTTGTTCGTGGTGAACTACCAGTTAACGTTGGTAATGATGAACAAGATGAAGATACAAAAGTAATTAATCTAGTAACGACAGCAACCAAAAAGCAAGTGCCTGAATATGTTTTGAGTGCAAATTATGGTTTTGGTGGCCATAATGCAGCTGTGATTTTCAAGAAATGGCATGAAGAGGTTTAAATCATGAGTTTAAATATTGATGAAATCCGTAATTTAATGACAGATTTAGAAAATAGCTCATTGCGTGAATTTACAATTATGGATGGTGATTTTAGTCTACATTTGTCAAAAAATGATCATGCGACAATTATGAATACGCCGTTAGCTCCTGTTCAAACGCCAATACAAGAAGCAACTACTACACCAGAAATAGAAGAACATCCGTTGGCTAAACCAAGTAAAGTTGGAACAGAGATTGTTGCTCCGATGGTTGGCACGGTGTATTTACAACCTAAACCAGATGCGCCTATGTTTAAAGCTGTTGGTGATAAAGTGTCTGTTGGTGAAACAGTTGCTGTTATTGAAGCAATGAAATTAATGACTGAAATTCATAGTGATGTTGCAGGTACTGTGTCTGAAATCTTGGTTGAGAATGAAGAAGTTGTAGATTACAATAAGCCATTATATGTTATTATATCTGATTAATATATGCGGATTTTCCGCGTACATACCTGAATAGGAGGAAAGACATACAACGTGACATTGTTGTATGTTCTAAAAAACAAATGAGCGTTTTAAATACCCAACAAATTATGGAAATTATTCCACACCGTTATCCAATGTTAATGTTAGATACAGTTGAAGAATTGGTACCTGGTGAAAAAGCAGTAGCTTATAAAAATGTCACAATTAATGAAGAGATTTTTCAGGGGCATTTTCCAGGAAATCCAACTTTCCCAGGTGCATTAACTGTTGAAGCATTAGCACAAACAGGTGCTGTGGCTTTATTATCATTACCGGAATATAAAGGCAAGACAGCCTATTTTGGTGGTATTAAAAAAGCGCGCTATCGTCAAATGGTACGACCTGGTGATCGGCTACGATTGGAAGTAACAATCGAACGTTTACGTGGTCCAATTGGTACTGGTAAGGGTATCGTCTGGATTGGTGATAAAAAAGCCACGACAGCTGAACTGACATTTATTATTGGAGATTAGTCGTGTTTAAAAAAGTATTGGTTGCGAATCGTGGTGAAATTGCCGTTCGCATTATCCGAACATTAAAAGAGATGGGTATTGCGTCGGTTGCTATTTATTCAACAGCCGACAAAGATAGTTTACACGTGCAGATTGCTGATGAGGCAATTTCAGTGGGTGGACCAAGACCAAAAGATTCATATCTTAATATGAAAAATATCCTAAGCGCAGCATTGCTTTCAGGAGCAGAAGCAATTCACCCAGGTTACGGTTTTCTGGCGGAAAATTCATTATTTGCTGAAATGGTTGGCGAAGTTGGGATAAAATGGATTGGCCCACGACCAGAAACAATTGAATTAATGGGAAACAAGGCTAACGCTCGTGAAGAAATGCGCCGCGCAAATGTGCCGATTATTCCGGGATCAGACGGTTTTATACGTAATTTTACCGAGGCAAAAGAAGTAGCAAATCGTATTGGTTATCCATTATTGCTTAAAGCAGCAGCTGGTGGTGGCGGTAAGGGCATGCGCTTTGTTTATGGTGAAGACGAATTATCTGACAAATTTGATGATGCTCAGAATGAAGCGCGATCATCTTATGGCGACGATCATATGTATATCGAAAAGGTCATGGAACGTGTGCGTCATATCGAAATGCAAGTATTTCGTGATGAAAATGGGCATGTGATTTATTTGCCAGAACGAAATTGTTCTTTACAACGAAATAATCAAAAAGTTATGGAAGAGTCACCAGCAACTGGCGTAACACCAGAAATGCGAGCGCATTTGGGTGATATTGTGACACGTGCTGCCCAAGCATTACGGTATGTTAATACTGGCACAATTGAATTTTTGCAGGATCGCAATGGTTCATTTTACTTCATGGAAATGAATACACGTATTCAAGTTGAACATCCAGTATCTGAGATGGTAACAGGATTAGATTTAATTAAGTTACAAATTTCAGTTGCTGCTGGCGAAGATCTACCTGTATCACAAGACGATGTACAAGTGAGTGGACATTCTATAGAGGTGCGTTTGACAGCAGAGCAGCCTGAAAGGCACTTTGCACCAAGTGCTGGGACTGTCGACTTTGCTTTCTTACCTACAGGTGGTCCTGGTATTAGAATTGACTCAGCGTTATTTACAGGTGATAAAATCCAACCATTTTATGATTCAATGATTGGAAAATTAATTGTACATGGCGCTGATCGCTCACAAGCTATGTCTAAAATACGACGTATTATAGACGAAACAGTTATACGTGGTGTGGATACCAGCCGTAATTTTCAAAAAGCATTATTAGATGACCCCCAAGTTCAACGTGGGGAGTTTGATACGCGTTATCTAGAAAGTGAATTTTTACCACGATGGATAGAAAGTTTACCCAAGAGTGAGTGAGACACAATACCGCGTATGGCAGACATATGCGGTATTGTTATATTCATTGCAGAAAGTATTTGATGAAAATGAAGGGGAGGCTTGTGCTTACTACTGGTTAAAAATGATGTCATACATGAATAATCGTTGTTTAATGAGTGAGCGCACTTTACAATATGGATTTATATAATAATCAAAAATCAACCTCAAAAATTAAGCGGGATGCGTCAGTAAACGATCGTATACCGGATGGTTTATTTCTAGCATGCCCTTATTGTGGTGTGCAAATGTATAACAAACAGCTTGGGGCTTTTCGTGTTTGTGACCATTGTGGTTATGGGTTTCGTTTGCAGGCACGTGAACGAGTTGAACTTCTGACAGATTCATTTGAAGAAATGGATTCAGAAATTGAAATGATGAATCCTGATTTTCCTGGCTATGCCGACAAACTTGCACGAGCTAAATCTCAAACCGAGTTAGGTGAATCAGTCCTAACAGGCGTTGCAAAAATTGAAGGTGAAAAAGTAGCCCTTGGTATTATGGATTCATACTTTATGATGGGATCGCTTGGTTCAATGACTGGGGAAAAAATTACACGTCTTTTTGAATATGCTACTGAAAATTTTTTGCCTGTTGTATTATTCACCGCATCTGGTGGTGCACGCATGCAAGAAGGTATCAACTCACTTATGCAAATGGCCAAAGTTTCTGCAGTTGTTGCAGCACATCAAGAGGCTGGGTTGTTATATCTTGTTGTCCTAACTGATCCCACGACAGGTGGTGTCACAGCAAGCTTTGCCATGCAAGGCGACATTACTTTAGCTGAGCCGCATGCATTAATTGGTTTTGCTGGTGCTCGTGTAATTGAATCAACTATTCATGAAAAATTGCCTAAAGATTTTCAACGTGCAGAAACGTTGATGACAAATGGTTTTGTAGATCAGATTGTGCCGCGTTCAGAACTGAACCAAGTAATTGCAAAAATAGTGAAATTGCATCATGTGACGGAGGTTTAACATGGTAAATATTGGATTGAATCTCTTTAAACATGAATTAACGCCTGCAGAAGTCGTTAAAAAATCTCGAGAAGATCGCTTCTTAGCACGCGAAATAATTGATGGCATATTTACAGATTTCGTGGAATTACATGGTGATCGTTTAAGCGGCGATGATATGTCCGTAATAGGTGGCATTGCAGCATTGAATGGCACACCCGTGACGGTGATTGCAATTGATAAGGGCATTGATATTCATGATAAATTAAGTAAACGTAATGGTTCACCAGAACCATGGGGTTATCGAAAAGCACAACGTTTAATGCAACAGGCGAATAAGTTTCATCGGCCAATTATCACGTTTATTAATACACCGGGTGCTTTTCCAGGCAAGACGGCAGAAGCACAAGGACAAGGTGAAGCCATTGCCACATCTATTTTAGAATCTATGAAGCTTACTGTACCAATGATTGCTATTATATATGGTGAAGGTGGTTCAGGGGGAGCTTTAGCCTTAGCAACAAGTGATCAAGTATGGATGTTTCAAAATGCCACCTATTCAATTTTGTCTCCAGAAGGGTTTGCTTCCATTTTATGGAAAGATAGTAAACGCGCTGATGAGGCGGCAGCTGTTATGGGATTGACACCAAAGGATTTATTAGCAAAAAAAGTCATTGAATATGTCATTCCGGAGTCACGCAGCCATACCCGTGTATTTAATTTAATGCGCAAACGGTTAGATGATGAATTTAAGCAGTTGAATGCTTTATCACCTCAAGATTTGGTTAAACAAAGGCGTGCACGTTTCAGAGCATTTTAATATGTTATAATAAGTTATTGACATTTGTCGGTAACTTTTTTATTTAAATGACTTAATAAAAAAGTGGTTGTACGATAAGATTCACATTTTGGGGTCGTTTTTGGAATTCGACAGGTTGCTTAGGGCATGGACTGCGTTTCGCCATCCGGGCGTTAAAACGGGCAGACATTTTAACTGCAAAAAACGAAAACTCTTTCGCAATCGCTGCTTAAAAAACAGTGAAGCGTAACTTAGTCTTGGTTGCTGACATCTGAGATTAGGTCATAAAAGGTCAGATCGCAAATATGCTTACATCTGGAACATGTTTGTCAAAATAATCAGGTTAGTGGTGTGTAGTGGCCTTGTGTTGTGGCGTAACATATCATGAAATTTAAATGACAATACTATAAGCGTAGAAGTTTATGTACCGGGTGGTTTGGACAGGGGTTCGACTCCCCTCGGCTCCACTAAGCATTTCATGGCGTTGCATAAGGTTGCAAAAACCTTGATGTAGCGCCTTTTATTATAAAAAGTATTTCATTACATTGCACGGTATTTCAAGCGAAATAACACAAAAATAACACAAAAAAATAATGATGATTGAGCGACAGGACGGCATTCAAGCCGTTTTTTGTTTGAGCAAATAACACATAAATAAAAATGTGGTACATATTTCAATAATATACACTTAATGATGTATATATACATAGTTCTCCAGTGTGGAAAACAAGTTTCGACAGATATGTCGAATATTCCTCACATGTGCGGAAAGCAGTTCGCAACTATCTGCGAAAGAGAGATTTAGGGGTGTACTTCTGGTACATAGCTCTACAAGTGTACTTTCAGGTGTTGTATGCTGATGCACCAAATCAGTGCGTCAGATAGAGTGCCCTGAATTGGGGCGTGCTTGCACAGAAAATAATTTAATTGTATGATAAATATATAATGACCCGAAAGGATAAATCACTTTGTCAAAAGATCTGATTGTTAATGGTGCATATATATATTCTCATGATAATAGAAAACAACTTTTTGAGTTTAAAAAACTGTTAGTGCAAAGTAAAGTATTTGATAGCGCGATCATTAGCCTACACACAGTTCAACGAGCGGGGTATAGGCGGTTAACAGTAAATACTAAAACAAAAAAATATTATTATGCACTAATAACTGTGAAAACCAATAATATATCTGTAGATCACATGGTTGACATCAATGCTCAAGCAGAAAAATTATTTAAAGAAGACAGTAACTATGGATTAAAAGATAGGGGTGGCTTGGAACAAATTTTAGCCTTGAGTGATCAATACACTTTTGGAAGAGAGTATCATCCAACGATAATTGATAAAGCAACGTATTTGTGGTATACAATAGCTACCAAACAATTATTTCATAACGGAAATAAAAGAACAGCCATGTTAACTGGATTACAATTTCTTGCTATAAATTTCATCAGTCTTAATATCCATACTTCTAAAGAACTGTATGATATAACTGTGAAAATCGCAGAAAAAAGAATGAGTGAATCAGAATTGAAACAGTTTATACTTAATAATTCCTCTCTTCATTTAGAAAACATGAAAAAGTTCAATGAAATATACGAAATATTTGAATGGATAGACCTTTGAAAAAATAAATTTGTATTATATATGTGTATTATATATGTGTATGTTATAATAATATAGACTTATTAAACATTAGGAGGCAAATATATGTTTACACTAAATAACCAACCGAAAAGCTCAAAAATTAACTTTTCTAAAACAGTAGACCTAAATGAAAAAGAGATTGAATTAAAAAGTGATCACTTTTATGAAAATATTAACGAACAGATTTTTAAAGATAAGAAGGTAAAGCAAGCCTTATTTATGCTTTCCAAAGTTTAATTTAAATATGCACAAGAAAAGCCCCCGTTTAGTCGGAGGCTTTTTTATTTTGCTCTTTTAAATTATTAACTAGTTTTGTGAAGCCGTCAATTGTGTTTTGATAGTCATCATCGTCATCAATGGAATTGTTAATCATAAAAGTTAGCGCATTCAAAATGGTTGATATTTCTGTAGTTTCTTCTGAATTGAAGTCATATTTATCGTATAGATCCATTACTAGCTCTATCGCCTTGGCTACTGTCAGCGGTTGCATAGGGTTTAGGTCTGTGTTCTGTAACCTGTCAAGTTGTGTTTGTAGAACTATTCCATGATCGCGTTTCATACGTTGGATACTATCTTTGCTTCTCTTACGCATTTCATCAATTCCCATCAAATATGAGACAGGAACATCAAAATAATCAGCTAGTTTTTCCCAAGTTGCTAATTTTGGAATGCTTAGACTAGATTCATAGCGTTGGACAGCTTGTTTGGTCATTCCTAAAAAGTCAGCAATATCTTTTTGAGTTTTTTTCTTTTTCAATCGCTCAGACTTCAAGCGAGATGCCCATATTTCATTCATGATTTACTACCTTTTAGACTTGATTTATATATGTATTATACAATTTTTGAGACAATAAGACAATTAATAGTTGACAGACAATTAGCAATTGTCTATAATTAGTGACATAAAGACAATTACTAATTGTCAAAAAGGAGAAAACATGAAGTATATTAATCAGAAATTTACGGAAGACCTACTTGTCAGCAAAGCTAAAAAGCGAATAACAATAAAACAGCTAGCTGTTATTACGGGTGTGAATCGTTCTACATTGTCTGACATCATTAAAGGAAAAACGGTCATTGTACAGGAGCGCACGTTTGACAAGTTGAATGATTGGTTGCTAAAGGAGGAAGAGAAATGATTATGTGGCTGTCGGAAGTATTTATATTATTAGCGATAATTTTTATGGCGTTCAGTGTTGGTGTTGCCTTTGGGCAAGACGATGAAAAAAGAAAGAGGACATTTAAATGAATGAGACACAAAAAAAGCCCATGAACACGAGTTTGACGGCAAATGTTCAAGAGGCGAATAAAGAATTTATCAAGTCTGATTGTATCATAAAAAGTCATGATTTGATAGAGCAGGGGTTTAAAGTATATCTGCTGGCACAGGGAACAAATGCTCCGTATAAAGGCAGTAACGGGCATTTAGATGCCACTTCTGATGTTAAGGTACTTTTACTTTTTACTGATATGTTCTTGAAATATGGTGCTAATAGCAACATAGGCATCTCACTGAAAGATACAAATTTAGTTGTCTTGGATATTGACAGGCACACACCTCATAAGAATGGGTTGCGTTCATTAAAGCAAGCGGGCATCAATGCCAACTTTGATAGTGAGATGTTTGAAACAACGCCAAGACAAGGAATACGTGTATTTTACCGCGTGCCTGACGGTTGACATTAAGACATTCAAACATGATCTAATGGACGGTGTGGAGCTAATTACAGATAAAATCACTGTTACGCCAAGTGTTAAAAGTTTAGATGGTGGCTCAATCGGTTATCAGCATTTCGGTAGCAATTTCTCTGATGCAAATATCATGGCACAATGGTTAATTGATCTAGCAACGAGCATATCTACTAATGGGCATGGAAAGCAGTATAGGCAAGCACGGTACACAGTTCAGGAACGTTGGGAAATGATGATTAACGGCTTCACTGAGGGACAAAGGAATATGCAAGCTGTGTCATTGTCTGGTTACTTATTACGTATTGAAGTTGATCCAAATATTGCTTATCAAATCATACAAAAAATAAACAGTGAAAGTGATATGCTATTGCCAGATAAAGAAATTAATGCTTTATTTAGATCAGTTTATAACAAAGAACGACAGCGGGCTAAAAGGGGGATTGCATGACAGAGACATTTGAAAAAATAGAACATAGCCCATCTTGGCAGAAAAAATTTGTTAGAACTAAATCAGGTAGCATCAAAGAAAATGTTTTAAATAATGTCACGCTAATATTTAATAATGACCCATTGTTTGTCAGTAAGTTTCATTTTAATGAGTTCACACGAGACAATGAGATAATTGACAAGATGATCATAGCAGGTGGAACTATAAAAGCAGGAATTATTGAAGATGTAGCAGACGATTTTATTGTTGAGTATATACAACGTAAATACGATTTCACAGTAAGACCAGAACTAGTATATCGAGCTTTCAGTATGGTATGTCGTTTGAACCCTTATAATCCTGCCACTGGTTATTTTGATGAGGCCAAAAGTGAGTGGGACAGTGTGAAAAGAGTTGACACATTTTTACCGGAATTTTTAGGCGCGCCAAAGAATAAAGTGACAACCATCACTACAAAATTATTCCTAACTGGAACAGTAGCAAAAGCATATAACCCAGAAAGTCAGTTAAAAAATTTTAAACCGTATTATTTAGTAACTAATCATTGTTTATAGTTTGGATATTGAATGTTTATTTAATATCCAAATAGTTTGTAACTGATTAATATACACACATCATATCAGACAAGCATAACTATTTAAAGATAGGTAAGGAGAATATTAGAAAATAAAAAAGCTTCGGAGAACTTCAAAAAGAGATCATATTTTTCAATGAATGAGATATGATATAAAAACGGTAAATATTTTGTATTGTTAGCAATATAGATAACACAATCACTGAAGAGTGACCTGTAAAAGGCAACCATTTTTTATCTTGATAACTTTCATAAGAAAAAGGAAAAATTATTAAAGGTACTGAATCCAAGGATTTAATAGGAACCAAACACCCGGTAAATAGGGAGCAACGTTTGACCAAATAATTTTGCCGTCTTTTTTTATTTCTATAACAGCGACCAAACACATGACAATACCAATAAATGATGAGCCTATTTTTGAATATAAATGGGTACCTGTCGCAATAGAAACTATCATTAAAGTCATGGTTATAGACAAACTAATTACTACTATTAATATATTAATGATTTTGTGTTTCATATGTGTCATCCCCTGTAATGCTTTTAACGTGGTTCTGCACGTATGCCACTTTGTGAGTGCTTATTTCTTTTGGTGTGTCAAATACCAAACCAACATGACAATCAACCACACACTACTAGTCGAAAATACTAATATTAAGTTTATTAAGAATGTCATTTGAGTCTCAACTTTTTATTTGCGATTTTCAGACCATTCATAAAATGCAAACCCTGCTAAAAAGCCAATAGGTGTTAATTCAAGTATTGCTTTTGTAAAATAACCGACCACTAAGCCGACAAGTATCAATAACTGGTATATAATCTATTCATAAGGAGAAAGCACATGAATGTAATCTTTCATATTGACGAGACTGATAAATGGCCGACAGTTTTATCGAATATTAAACACATGGTTGATTGGTATCAAAAAACCGGCATACAGGGTGATATAGAACTATTAATAAATGGCGAGGCAGTAAAGCAAACTGTCAAAACAGCAAATATTAATTTGAATGACATACATGCGCCTAATGTGAATATGGTTGTTTGTAACAATTCACTGACACAACGTCACATATCAAATGATGATTTACAAGAAGTAACTTCAATAGTGCCAGTTGGTGTTGTAGAGTTAGCACTTAAACAACAGCAGGGATATAGTTATATTAAACCCTAATTGACATCATGATTCACAATAACAGTTCCTGGTTTAATGAGCAAACTATTTTACTTTATATTTAAGGTACACATCATAATCATCGGAGGCTTTTTAATTCAGTCTGTCAAATTAATGAAGTAAAGGGACTTAATTATTTCTCATTGCAATCATATGCAATGCCCTTTACGCGGATAACTGTTTATACGCATACAAAATTTTGATATTGTCTCTACATTAATTGGATTTTTAAACTGCTACTGACAGGCTGGTAATAATTTTTTCCACTGACGTATTTTCGTTCTAAATGTTTTGAAAGGGGCGACCGAATTGATATGTACCCATTTCCATACCGGCCATTGTGCATTTGTTGTTGCCCATTGACGTTTGTTTGGTTCAAATAAAATGTCGTCAGGTAGCGTGGATAGCCATTCGCAAAGCTCAGCCACTTTTTGATTCAGTAAATTTACTTGCTTAGAGAGTGTGTATGTGTCGTATGTTGCATAAAAGGATTGATACAGCCCCCCTAAATTATTCCACTTATAGCCTTCTGCTGGAACATGTACTTTTTCACCTGCAATTTCATCTTTTTCCCAATTTAGTAAGGCAGTAATCCAGCCTAATTGATATGAAAGATTTTCGCCAGGTGTACGATCAACTTTATCTACTCGTGTATTTTTTAATTCATTGGGGATATTTATAAATTCGTCTATATATTTTTTATAATTGATTTCAATTGCTTGAATGAGCGCTTCTTTACTCGAATATGATTGCATTGTAGGTATAGAGTCCTTTCGAATATTTAAAAAGCATCGTTCTTGAGTAACACTGGCATACTAAATCTGTCTAAAATAGTGATTCCTTCAAACAGGTCTGAATTGATAGCTAATTTTTAACGTGAGTACATTAATTTAGCCATGAGTGCTATTCAAAATAGAGGTGATAATTGTGCCTATAAACAAGAAGTATAGAACCATAACAGCCATGGTGATGATGAATTGTACTAATCCTGCGCGATTCCATGTTGCTTGTACGGCTTTAAAAGTTGCAATATCTTGATAGTCGCCTTTTTGCCAAGCCCATTCGTTTCCCTTAAAGCCACAAACAAAGAACCAAACAAGATTAAAAATTGGGATCAAGCAAAGTAGGGGCAGGTAGGTTTTATTGCCAATACCCCAAAAAATGTTAAACATAAAGGCGCCCCAGTTCCAACCTTTAACCTCTGCTGGTACATTGATGCCATTCTCATCCATAATAGTTCTCCTTTATGCTTTTAACGTGATTCAATACACGTGCATGTGGTATGTCATTAGCAAAAACTATGAACAAAGGTGATAATTTAGCAAGCGTTACAAAAGCAATATCTGAACTGACCGATTTGTTTTCTTTGTGTTTTTTGGAAGGCTTGGCTAGCGTGTAAGATCGGCAATTGTATGAACACCTTATTTAGAGTAATATATTAAAATGGCAAGTTGATATAATACACATATATTATATCATTAATTTAAATACCTGTTTACGAAGGCATTTATCATCAAAAAGTAAGGGGTAATAAAAATGAGTATTAAGATTAGTCAACTGGAGTGTAACGATATAGACGTTGTAACACAATTATATATCGACGTATTTGCGCAACAGCCCTGGAATGAAAATAATAAGTATGATGATATCAGACGCTATATTGAACGTTTGAATAAAATGAATACAAATCATTGCTATTTGTATAAACAAGATGATCAAATAATTGGTGCTGCATTAGGTTTTGTTAAACCATGGCATCAAGGCATTGAATATCAGCTTGACAATTTTTTTGTGTCGCCAGCCTTTCAGAAAAAAGGTTATGGTTCTGAGTTTTTGAAAGCAATTAAAGCTGATATGCACAAAATCGGTGTTGGAAATATCATTTTGGAGACAAATAAAGAGACACCAGCAGAATATTTTTATCTTAAACATGGTTTTTTATCAGAAACTAATACGCGTGGGTTAACGTTAGTTTGTGCTGTTCACTGAGGGTTATATTTTTAGTAATTGGTATGTTAAAACAGCAGTAACATCTGATTGATTAGATGTTACTGCTGTTTTATTTGGTAAAAAAATTGATATAAAGTGAATTACTTTTTTGTGTTTATGACGGTAATTTCAGGCGCTAATACAGTTGGCAAAGGATATTTAATTTGTAATCGCTTGAAAATATATACAACGGTAGGGCGAGCAATGAAGAAAAAGACTGGAATAGCAACAAAAAAAGTTTTTGCCCAATTTGATAGAAATCCGGTAAAAAAGACGGGATACATATGACGGTGTGTTTCTGTAAATATCGACATCATAACAGTCACGTTAGCTGCAATAACGAAAAATGGCACACTAACATGGGCAGATATCCATGTTTTAAATATTTTTGGAAAGTATTGATGTAAGTATGTGACTAAAGGTAACGTCACATACCTGCGTAAACTGTATATAAACACCACCACAAAGGGGTACAATATCAAAATGGTTGAAAATACGTGCCATGAAATACCGTAACGCATAATAATGTTATAGCTTAACATGATGGCTACCATAGTACTGAGTAAAGTAATAACTATGGTACTTGGATGATGTAATAATTGATTTGCAATGGCATGCGTTTTTTTCATATTTTCTTCTTTTCTGTTGCTACTGTGTGTAAAAACAATTCATTGTTGATGGTGTTTTTCATTTGATGGTAACAGTTCGTTTCAATAAATGACTGGGAAATCCAAGTAAAATTTGTGCTATTTCTGTTGCAAATTCAAGTCTACTAATTGAACGTAAGTGGTCAAAATAGGGTACGCGCCTGAATTTTTTGATGAGAATACCTATAAAATAGGATGATCGTCTGTCTTTGTCAAAAACAATACCTGGATATACAATAAAAGCACGGCTGCCTAATTGTGTTTTGGCTAATGTTTCGACGGTTAATTTCGCTTTTAGGTAAGGCTTCATGAAAAAAGGACCAGTATTTGCTGAAACAAAAAGAAATTTTGGCTGTGTTTCTTGTTTCAAAATAGCGATCAATTGTTTAGCAGGCTTCACACTGTTTTTTTGATATGTTTGATGTTTCAAAGGGTTTGGAAACAGAATACCAACGGCATCAATAACCCAATCAGCATCAGCTATAATTGCCTGCCATTGCTCAGGTTTATCAAGATCAACAGCATGGTAAATTGTGATGTCATTTTTACTAGGCATAAATGCATGACGAGATAAACTATGAATTTCAAATAACGCTGGGGACAAATTTTTGACGAGTCCTTGGCCAATAAATCCTGTACCACCAACAATAACTATTTTTTGCTTGATAACAGTTTCCAAGTTTGCTCCTTTATTATTGTTGATTACACATTGTTACTGGTACGACGAGACAACCAATGTTGTACCATAATGACGTACTATTTATCTTTATCAACTTCTTCAAAATGGCCATCAAAAGTATTGTCATTTTGGTGGTGCCGTGTTTGTCTTTTGATAAGTTGCACTCTAATCCAGAAAGCGAGTGAGATTAAGATGATGACACCAACCACTGCAAAAAAGTTTTTAATAATGAAAGATACTAAAAGAACCAAAACAATTGCTAGAATCAATCTTGGTATAACACCAAATGTACTCGTAAATAATGAAGCAAAGAAATAAATAATCAAAAATAAAATAAGGACTGGTATTAAAAGTAGGGTTAACATGTGATAGACCTCCGTCTTCATGAATTTTCAGGTGAGTTATAAAATGACAATTATTGCATCAACGCTTTAATTTTTCAGCTTTCAATGTATTAGCAAAGTGCAACTTAGCATAGTGATTTAAATCAGCGCCCTGTTGTAGCAATTGAGCAGCTACCATATCAACTGCTTTACCTGCGCCAATGGGCAAACGCATGCCTGCTTCATCACTTAGCTTGTCAAGCGAGTCTAACTCAACAACACGTGCTAAAATTGAGGCTGCAGCAACACTAAGATGATATTGCTCACCTTTAGTTGTGAAATAGACATTTTGTTGTACAATGTTTGATTGGTTAGCGTTATTTAAATATTTAAAATAAGTACTTTCTTGTGCAAATTGATCAATTAATATACCAGTAGGAACGGTGGGAGCAATTTTTTCTAATACTTTTCCAAGAGCGAAATTGTGAGAGATGGCTTTCATTTGATTCACATTGTTGTTTTTTTGCAAGATATTATATTTTTCAGGCATTAAATTAACAACGTGGTGTGGTAGTTTTGCTATGATGTCAGGGGCAATTTGACGCATCTTAGCGTCAGTTAGCGTTTTTGAATCTGCAATTCCGAGTTGACGCACCCAACTGATATTTTCTTTGGCAACAAAAACGGCAGCAGTTGTTAATGGTCCAAAATAGGCGCCTGCACCGACCTCGTCGGAACCAAGAACTGACCAATTTGAGAAATCATTTGGTATATTAACGCCAGGAGTTGTTGATTTTTTGCCAATCGCTTTGGCGGCAGTCGAAACAGTGCTAGTTTGCCAAAGTGCCGCTTCTTGAGCAAATCCCAACCCTTGAAATAATACTTTGCCAGATTTATAGCCAATAATTGATGCATTGTTGTTTTTTGCTGCAAAAATAGCACCATTAGGTAAGCGCGGTGTGCTAGCTTGTTTGTAAAATGTTACCATTTTTTGTAATTGTGATGGTGTAACTTGTATGACTGTTTGCATACTATTAAGTATATCAGTTTTCATGGTTGAGGTGGATAACAAAGGGGTTTCAAGCCTCCTAATTTCTAAAAAGTTAGGTTTTGTGGAAAGGTTTTGGAAAGGATGTTCGGATTTTACTGCTATACATTTATGGTATTTGAAAGTTTTTTCATTCCCTCTGATGTACCAAGATTGTATAATATGGTCATGTCTATATTTTCATGTCCTAAATAGTTAGCCACATCACGTATGTTGGCTCCTTTATCAATTGCAATGGTAGCAAAGTGATGCCTCATCATGTGTGCAAACACTTTGCTCGTATACTGAAAATTCGGACTGCTTTATTTCTAGGGCATAATCCGAGATAATCAAGTATAGGAGTTTTTTATATTATGAATGCTACGCGATACGCAACAGAATTTAAATCATCGATTGTTGCCTTGTATAACGAGGGACGTTCTGCTAATTCTCTAGCCAATGAATACCACTTGGCTGTGCAAACCGCCACGAGTTGGGTCAAAAAATCCCAAATCGTTGGCACTGATGTTAAGGGTCAACCAGTGACTCGTGCTGAATTTAATGCGATGCAGAAAGAAGTTGCACGTCTCAAAGAAGAAAATGAAATTTTATCACGCTTAGCCTGACAAGCAATTGCGGCCGTTTTACTAGGCGAACATCGCAAGTAACACGTAAGACCCATTTTCCTATTGCCCAGTCATTGCTAAAACAGCATTTTAAACTCATTATGTATGGTGCTTCGACTGCTCAAAATACCTAAAAGTACTTACTTAGATTGGGTTCACTATGTCGAGCCCAAGGGGTACCGCGAAGATACGATGTTAAAAGCTTTATTGCATGATATTTGGCAAAATAACCACCGCGCTTATGGGGAGCCACGTCTGCGACTAGCATTAGCTGATCTGAATTTTCATCATGGGACCAACCGAGTTCGTCGTTTAATGCGAGAAGCTGGCATATACTCTGTTATGAGTCGTCGGTTTAACAAACCAACGACAACCGTTGATTATTGTCAACGTCTCAACTTAATCAGGCATTTACCAGAAGCCAATGCCTGGAGCATGGACATCACTTATTTAAAGTTGAGTAATGGTCAGTGGGTTTATTTAGCGTCGACTTTAGATTTACGAACGCATCAGATATTAGCCCATCAAATCAGTGCCACGATGGATACCAAATTAGTAGTTACAACACTACAAAGAGCGCTGTCAACCCATAAAAAACCAAATTATTGACACACTGATATGGGCAGTCAGTTCACTAGTTTTGGCTTTGAAAATTTGTTAAATCGACACAAAATTGATCATTCGTATTCAACGCTAGGGCATCCATACGATCATGCAAAAATTGAAAGTTTCCACTCACTATTAAAGCGTGAAATGATTTATCAATTCCGGTTTCCATCGATTGCTCATCTAATTTTAGATGTGTCCAAGTATATTCATTGGTTCAACGACGAAAGAATCAGTGTTGCTAATCGAAAAACAAAAGTAGCCTAATCAATTCAGCCCTAGATAAAAAATAGTCTGAATTATTGACTTATGAGCATTATTTACTAACAGTTAGTAAGTATATTGATGACACGATTTGATTGAGATGAGTTGATTGATGTGAATACGTAGTGCGCAAACGTATGAGTTAATTGAGATGAATTGATCGAAATGACTTGATGAAATATATTGATTGAACGAAGTGTAATTTAATGGGTCAACATGATTCATGTAACTTGTTGAATACAGCAAAAGACTTATTTTCTTTATTCTATCTTTTTATTTTCTAAAGTTTTCTGATATGTCGCGCTTTTGTGCGATGGCATGTTGGTTTTTTACACGGTTAAACAATGTTGAGGGGGTTTCCTTCTAGATTTCCTCTCAGCGTACATAAAATTTATAGTGGGGGCGTTATATTAATGTTTTTTCTGATAGCTAGTGTTCACTCAACTATAAAAAAATGGTCACACAAAAATAGCCCTATCCTTTGTGGACGGGCTATCTAATTACTTTTATTATAAATAAATTATAACATATAATCACGAAAAAACAAACAAAGGGGGAGAATAATGACACAAAATATTAAGTTAGATGATTCAAAGGGCGCTAGAAAATACCAACGTGAACGAACTGAGAAAGTTAAAGATTTAAACGGCTCATTTGATGAATTAGGTACTCAAGCGCCAGAGTTTATCACAGATGAAAGCACACGTATCTCGTATGAATATCTAGCTAAACAGTTAAACAAGTCAGGCTACATAAATAACACGGATTCAAGCATTCTTTTAACTTTAGTGATTAATATACAAGCACTAAAAGATAGCTACAAGAGCCTAGATGAAGTTGACTCAGTGTATGAGACAAAAGGATATATCAAAAAGAATCCAGCCGTTGATATTATCACAAATACAACAACGGAAATATTAAGCGCCTCTAGTGCTTTGGGATTCAGTCCAGCCTCAAGAGCCTCATTAATTAATTTAGCACAAGTTGATTCAGAAGACTCAGCTCAAAAGCTAATGGAGATGTTCTCAGATGATGAATGATTATAGTGATGTCATTCAAAAATACGATGCTAATGAGCCTAGCATTGAGTATTGTTTAAAAGTTTTGAGTGGTGAGATTATTGTAGGTGAAAAAATAAAATTTGCAGTTAAGCGCCACATGAATGACTTACAGAAGACTATACAAAGTGATACATTTCAATATGTTTATAAGCTTAAATTAGTCACTAAAATACTCAAGTTTAGCTCACTACTCAAAGATGTCTCAACTGGTGAGAATTTTAAACTTGTATCATTTCAAAAATTTATTTTAAGTCAGGTAGTGGGCTGGTGGCATGTTGACGGTACTGTTAAATACAAATATTCATACATAAGTATGGGACGGTCACAAGGCAAGTCACAAGTGTTGTCTGTTTATCTCATGTTTCAATTACTTTTTGCCAAAGGTGTCAGCAAAGACATTGGCTTAGGTAGCTTAGACAGCGAACACACAAAAGTTTTGTATCGTTATATGTCATACAACTTTGAACTACTTGAAAAAGGGATATTTAATAGCTTATTTAAAGAGTTGGGAGTTGAGTTTAATAAGCAAGAGATGAGAGTAACAGCAACGAGTTCAGTATTGAATAAATTTTCAGCTAAAAGCACACCCATAGACAGCCGACATTTTACAACTTTTGTACTTGATGAGGCTATGCTTTTGACTATAAAAGATAAATATTGGCTAGATTCAGTTACCTCAGGACAAACGGGGCTACCTAATTCACAATTTATTGCAATCACAACGGCTCAGAGCAATCCTCAAAGCCGTATTTTTTTTTGAATGTTATCAAGAATACTCAAAAGCTATTGAATTAAATGATTTTGATAACTATGAACGTGATTTAGTTCTAGTTTGGGAACAAGATTCAGATGATGAAATACTAACAGATGATTTTGATTTGTGGGTCAAGAGTAATCCCTTACTAGAACTTGAATCTATTAAACAATCACGTATATCAGGCTTAAAGATTGAACGACAAAAAAATATAAATAGTGGTTCAAGTGAGTTCGTGGTCAAATCTATGAACAGATTCGTGCTTAATAGCGCCACAGATGAGAGCTTTACAACGGCTCAATTAATTGAACAAGCTAAAGTTAATGAGTTGCCTCCTAACGTGATTGAATCTGTTTATGTTGGCTTAGACCTCTCAAAGACTGGTGATAATACAGCAATATCAACGTTATATGTTCAGCCAGACGGTCATTATTATGTTGATTCATCTACGTTTGTACCCACCTATCAGCAAGAGCATGACATTTTAAAGAAATCAGAACATGACGATATAGACTACTTACAAGCCGAAAAATTAGGACGTGCCACAATTGCAACAGGTAACGGCATTATTGATGAAGATGAGGTTATCAGTTGGTTAGTGAATCATATTCAAAAACTACAAGAAAAATACACCGTAATATTTTTATATGATTCATAGGGAGTTGATTACATAGCTGATTCAATTGATAAAGCGTTACCAGATTTAATCATGTTACCAGTGAAACAGACAACGCCTTTTATGTCGCCACCAAGCCTATTTACACAACAGTTATTAGTTGAAAACAAGTTACATTTTGTTGCTGATGATAATGTTCTGGAATCAGCTTTATTGAATGCCAGAACAACTAAAAATGATTATGGTATCAAGGTGGTTAAAGATACATACAGCAACAAGATAGACAACTTATATTCATTACTGATAGCAATGTTTGAGTCACAATATGCCTTGAAAGACTACACAAATAATACAGATAACAATTTTTTCAGTGGTATGAATCAGCAACAAATAGATGAGTATTACAAACAATATAAATTTTAAAAAGGAGAGTCATGGGACTATTCAAAAAAGAAGAGCGTTCAAGAATTTCACCAACGAAACCCGTTATTTTTGTACCACAAAATGGCTTTACATTAGTTACAAGTGGTGAGCAAGCAGAGAATGTAACGCCAGCGCTACAATCGGCAGTATCAACAATTAGTAATGATATGAATGCGGTACGATTCACGGGCGGACAATCAAAAATGTTAAGCAAGACAGATTTTACAGATGTTTACCGCGCGTTGTTGATTGACGGCAATGCTTACATGTTGATTCAAAAGGGTGCTAATGGCGTTGTTACAGGGCTTACAGCGATTAATAATTCAGATGTCACTATCAATTATGAAAAAGGTAAAGTCACGTACACAATTAATAACACTAGTGGAGATGAGCCTTACAATTCAGGAATTTATGACGATTCTCAAGTGTTAGCTTTTGTTATGAGTCGGGGCATATACGGCATTGAAAGATATATCGGTCACTCACCTATTGAGAGCCTTAAAACAGTGTTAAAACAGTCACAACTAGCTAACAAACAGATTGAATCAGTGCTAAAAGAATCTATCTCACCTAAGCTACATTTAGAGATAATGGCAGACGCCACAGACGAAAAAAAGCAAAGATTAAACAAGCGTTTATGAATGTTAACGAAAATGACAGCGTGATTATTTCAGATTCACAAGTCAAGGTATCAAAGTTATTTACCAATGATTCAAGTAATGATAATCTGATTAATCTATCAAAGACACTCAGTGATTCAGTAAATAGTGTTGCCACAGCTTTTAACATACCAAGCTCAAAGGTTGGGGTAACCTCACAAGATGACGCTCAAAGTTCAGTAGATATGATTGAAAAGCAATATTTAGATTCACTGATTCATAACTATCTATCAATCATTTTAAATGAATTACATGCAAAGATTAGTGATTCAATTGAGTTAGAACTCAGACTATTGACTGATTTTGATAATAGCAAGCTGATTCAGCAAGTTATTGATTTAGTGGGTACTGGTATTGTGCCAGCAGATGAGGCACATACAATTTTAGTTAAGAAAGGCGTTTTAAATGAGTGACACATTGACACAAACAGTTGAAATAAGAGCAAAGACAGATGAAAAAAGACACTTATTGAGTGGGTAGGCAATTGTATTTAATAGTCCTAGTGAAAATATGGGATTCATTGAAACGGTTGACGTTCATGCACTTGATGATGTTGATTTAACCAATGTATTTGCTTTATACAATCATGATTTTAATAACGTTCTAGGGAAGACAGGTAAAAATTTATCACTAAATGTTGATGAAAAAGGCTTGTCTTTTAGTTTGGAATTATTGCCCTCAGATGATCATATTTTTGAATTGGTGCAAGACGGAATCATAAACAAAATGAGTTTTGGTTTCATTGTTCAAGATGACGATTGGCAAGATGAGACACACAGAACAATTAAAAAATTAAAGTCATTGCAAGAAATTTCATTGGTACCAGTAGTACCAGCGTATGAGGGTACGGACATTGTAGCTAAGAGAGAATTAGATATGTCAGAAAAAACAGAAGAGACACAAGAAGAAAATTCAAACATTCAACAAGGGGAAAAGAGAAACATGCAAACATTTAACAAAGCACAAGACACAGAATCACAAGAAGTACGCAACTTTAATGCTTATTTAGAGGGAAAAATTGAAAAGCGTGACCTTACAACGGTAAACGGTGCGCCAATTATCCCACAAGAGCTATTGAGCGAGCAATACCCCAACCACAAGCCTCAACTGGTGTATTGTCATTGATTAATACGGTATCAGTTGATAGCAACAACGTCACACTTCCAGTTGTTAAGCACGCAACAGCAGGGTTCACAGAAGTATCAGCAGAAAACGCAGACACGGTCTCAGTAGACGCCCCAGCAATTCAAGAAGTGAACTTTGATTTGAAGCTATATAGCGGTGCCTTGCCAATGTCATATCAATTAGCTCACAGCTCAAAGTCAGCACAACGTGTTATTTTGCAACACATTACAGCTATGCGTGATTTGACACGTTTGCAAAAGGTGGGGGCATTGTTGAAGACAGCCACACCTAAAGCAGTAAAGTCAATTGATGACATTAAGGACGTTTACAATGTTGATTCATTTGTGAACTATCTAGACACTAACAAGTCATTTATTATGACAGCAGAATTGTTTGGTGAACTTGATAAGGCTAAGGATTCAACAGGTGCATACATTTTGCAACCATTGGCTACGGACGCTACAAAGAAGTCAATCGGTGGTTATCCAGTTGAAGTAGTTTCAAGTGATGTATTGGGAGCTGGTAAAGTAGCATTCTTTGGTGACGCTAAGGCGTTCATTGTTGAAGCTATCAATGAAAATATGATTTTCACTTATCAAGAGAATCGTAACTTATCAACCGTAGCAGTTGGTGGTGTTTTCTTTGACACTAAGGTAGCTGATTCAGACGCTGGTGTATTTATTACATTTGGTGATTCAGGTAAGTAATTAAAAAGTCCTAGCCGTATCTAGGGCGTACATAGCTCAAAATATGAGCAATAAAAGAAGGATTTTATTTATATTAAAAGGGGTGAAAATATGGCAATCGTAACAGCGGACACAATTATTAATGAGCTACATTTAAACATATCAGAAACAGCACAAATTCAATCACTAATCAATTTTGCACAGGACTACATTGTATCAACAACCGTTAAAGGTGAAACGGTGGCGGACGTTGTATCAGGAACTGATGAAAATATCTTTAATCAAGCAGTTAGAAGTATTGTCTCAAGTTTATAT
The DNA here is from genome assembly GCF_000196855.1 of Leuconostoc gasicomitatum LMG 18811. Lineage (NCBI taxonomy): Bacteria > Bacillati > Bacillota > Bacilli > Lactobacillales > Lactobacillaceae > Leuconostoc > Leuconostoc gasicomitatum. The sequence goes on along the minus strand of NC_014319.1, from coordinate 1,533,267 downwards.
TTTGGTAACGTGGAACAGTCAGGCTTTGGGATTCAGAGCATGGTACTACTTAATTCAATCAGAAATATGTATCAAGGGGGAGAATAATGGCGTATCAAAGTAAGTCAGCTAAATTATTAAACAGCCCCTATCGGTTTACACATAAGATAACAGCCATAGAATCTAAAAGGGTAGATTATCCAAACGGAATGAGCGGAACAGTTCAAGTAGAAACGTGGAGCAGACCAGCAGCAGTATATTTAACAAACATGACTAGTACAGCAGGTATAGAGGGCTATGACGCTAAATATGATTTTCAATTAGCAGTGAGAAAAATAACTAATGACTCTTTTGAATCCTTTAATTTTGATACTAGCATTGTATTGCATGTTGATGATGATAAAAATACAAAGTATAACATTCAAAGAGCGACAGAGCCCAATGATTATCACATTTTGACACTCACAAATCATACGGATTAAAACATAATAATTTAAAAAATGACTATACACTCAGACACATTAATTTGTGTTTGGGTGCTTTTTTGTTTATAAAAAATTTACGTATTTTTTATTGTAATTTAAAGTGAAAAGTATTAGGATAAAACTAATATAACAATGAGGAATATAAAAAATGATTACTACAAAAAATAACTACATAATTGGTCCTAAGAAATACTTGGCTGATTTCAAGGAGAATGAAAAAATATTTGTGGGAATAACATCTGAAGACCTTAGTGGAGGTTTAGGGGCTCTTAAAAAAATACTGATTGAATATGGTGGTAATGAACCATTGGTTAACCCTTTCTTGCCTGTTACAAAAAATAAAAAGGCGTATGAAAATAGATTTGGATTTGAGCGCATTGTTAAGCCAGAGCGAAAAGAGTTTAGAACGTACTCTTGGGACGTTCCTAACTATAATCATAATGGCTATCATGAAGTATCCAGAACAAGAGAAGTTAAAGTTAAAGAATATATCCTTGGCGATGAATATAATTTATCATTAATAAGGCACGATAAAAAAGATATGGTTATCATTACAGAGTCATTTAAAAATACTGCTGCTGATTATGATAAAATTAAGCGTGCTGTAAACTTGGTTATGAGTATATTTAAAGGTGCAAATATATTTAAAGAAGATTTTCAGGTGTTAAAACCAAAAGTTCCGAAACTAAAGTGGCGGATACTTCCTGCTGATAGTTGGGATATGGTTGAAAATTATTTACATCATGATTTAGGTTACAAGCCATCTAGGATAAGCCATACGAAGAGAAAACTGGATTTTTTGAATGCTCAAAATCCCAAAGCTATATATGAGGGAGTGGAGGGACTAGCGGGTTATCAAGTATTTGTGTATGAACATTACGTTGTGATGGAATCTTTAATTTATGCAAATGCTACTTATGTCTTTTCAAAAAATTGGAAAGAACTTTCAAAAAAATCAAAAAAGGAAGTAATTCAAGGAGACTTAGCGGTCGAAAGAATTTATCATAATGATAGTTGGCTAGATAAAGTATCTAAATACACCAGATAAAAAATTGAAATTATGACTAAAAAAGATGAAAAACGTTATCCACGGATTTCATCTGATGTGTGCCTCTACAGCGTTTTTATAGTATTTTGGAAAGGATTTGGAAAGCTTTTGGTTCCATCTCTTTTTTATTATGTTTTATAATGTGTTATTAACGTTGATATAGCAGTAATTGTGATGGTGTAACTTGTATGACTGTTTGCATACTATTAAGTATATCAGTTTTGGTTAAAGGAAATATAGTGTATAATTGACTAGACATAACAAGGGAAAAAACAATGGTTACTCAAAACGAGAAAAAGCATTACAAGGCTAATTTGGCTGGCAAAAATTATACAATTTCGGGCAATGCTAGTTTGCCACATTTTAAAGCCACTGAAACTTTATTCAATAAACAATTGATTCAAATAAAAACGGTTGCACCAAATTTATCTCAAGGTGATCAAACAGTATTATTAACATTTAATGCACTTTCTGATCAGCTTCACAAACAAGCTGAAATTGATGAATTACAGGCGAAAATTGCCAGATTAGAATCCGAATTAAAAAACATGCAAAAGCTAAAAAAGAGGCGTGAGCCTAAAAACGCTATTGGCTCAATTATTGATGATGCCAAACATGATAGTCAAGCACGCATAACAGATAAGCTATTTAATCAAGGAACAACAAACTTATGATATTATTAGGAATTGCGATACTTTTTGTGCTGGCATGGTTGCTGTCTGGATACCGTCACGGGTTTGTAAATGGCTTGCTGCGGTTAGCGTTATGGCTTGTGGTTTGGTATATTGCGATTAAATTTTCTAAGCCATTTGGTACAGTTATATCAAATTTTGTCGACGGGCAGTTTATTCGGACGAGTGTACCACAAGATCTGGTTAGTCATGGCTCACAATTTTTAGCTTCAGGCATTAGTTTTTGTATTTTATTGATGCTGGGTGGTGCCATTAGCCATTATGTGCTGCGGTCTTTAAAAGTTATTCGTCATATACCGTTATTAGGCTGGGTTGATGGTGTACTTGGTGCTTTACTATATGGTGTTATTGGTATAGTTATTGCGTTTTTTAGTTTACAAGTACTGTCAGTTATACCAAATGTTTGGGTACAGGATCAGTTTTTAAATACACATCAGTTGAATGAGTTATTAGATAATGCTCCGTTTTTTGCGGAACAAATTTATAATTGGTGGCTGTGACGTGTTAATTGGTCTTGATTATTTTAAAATATGAAAGAAATGAGCGCGGGTGCGCATAAAAAGCATGAACAAAAAAGTATTACAAACGTTAGAATATGATAAGATCAAGTCACAATTGCGTGGCTTTTTGTCTACACCGGTTGGTCGACTAGAAGCAGATAAATTACATCCAGAAACTGATGTGAACATTATCAATTATTGGTTGCTTGAGACGGCTGATGGTGTTTTAATTGACCGTTTAAAAGGTGGCATTCCTTTGGCCAAATTAGCCGATATCACACCACATTTAAAACGTCTCAATATTAGTGCAAGTTTAAGTGCGACAGAATTATCAGAAATTGGTACAGTATTACGTAATACGACTGCCATTGCTAATTTCTTTAAGCAGATGGCTGATGAGATTATTGGCGAGTCTCTTAAAGTATTACCAGAACAAGCAGAAAAATTGGCAATCCTTTCAGATGTGACACGGCAAATAGAGATTGCTATTGATGCGACGGGCCGTATCAATGATGAGGCATCTTTTGATTTAAAATCAATTCGTGGCAAAATTACTGGTAACGAACATGCTGTTAAAAGTAAAATGCAAAGTTACACGCGTGGAAAATCTGCTCAATATTTAAGCGATCCTATTATAACAATTCGTGCAGAGCGCTATGTATTGCCGGTTAAAGCAGAATATCGTAATCAATTTGGTGGAGTGGTTCATGATCAGAGCCAAACAGGCCAAACATTGTACATTGAGCCGCAAGCAGTCGTTGAGCTCAATAATAAATTAAGTGAATTGCGTGTTAAGGAACAAGCTGAGGAGCAACACGTTCTTCAAATACTATCATCAGCGCTTGAACCATACACAAATGAAATTGCACAAAATGTTAATATTTTGGGGCATTTTGATTTTGTCAATGCTAAAGCACGATTGGCTGCACAATTAGATGCGATGCAACCAGTTGTTAATATAGAGAATCATGTTGATTTACAACAAGCATGGCATCCACTTTTGGACAAAAAGATAGCTGTGGCTAATGATATTACCTTAGGCGATCAGTACAAATCAATTATTATTACTGGTCCCAATACGGGTGGTAAAACGATTACAATTAAAACCCTTGGCCTGTTACAACTCATGGCACAGTCTGGGTTGTTTATCACAACCAAACGACCATCAACAGTTGGCGTTTTTCATGAAATTTTTGCTGATATTGGGGATGAACAGTCTATCGAACAGAGTTTATCCACATTTAGTTCGCACATGGCTAATATTATATCAATGATTGATGATATTGATGGTAATAGTCTAGTTATTTTTGATGAATTGGGTGCAGGCACAGATCCAGCAGAAGGCGCCGCGTTAGCGATTGCTATTTTAGATAAAGTAGCTAGTTTGGGTGGTTATGTCATTGCAACAACTCACTATCCTGAGTTGAAACTATATGGCTATAACAGGCCAGAAACATTGAATGCTTCTATGGTTTTTGATGTCGAAACATTAAAACCAACTTATCAATTTTTGATGGGCGTACCAGGACAATCAAATGCATTAGCCATTGCTAAGCGCCTAGGTCTTGGTGAGGATGTTATTGGTGCAGCTACTGCATTAACTGATGAATCTGATCAAGACTTAAATGATATGATTATTGATTTAGTCACGCAACGCGACGCTGTTAAAAAAAATAACGCTGAACTAGAGTTACGGTTAAAAACAACTGCAGAGCGGTCAGAATCATTGGCAGAACAACAACGTAAGTTGGATAAAGAACGTGCCCAAATTGTTTTAGAAGCGAAAAACGAAGCAAATCATATTGTAGCATCCACTAAGAAGCAAGCTGAACAACTGATATCTGAAATTCGTAAGGAACGTCTGAATGTGGGTCAGCAGGCTGGCAGTTTAAGTGAACAAGATTTGCAGGTTAAGAAGGGGCAGTTTGATAAACTACGTCAAAATGACAGTTTAGAAAAAAATAAAGTCTTACAAAAAGCTAAACTTGCTAAAGCATTGGCAACGGGCGATGAAATAGTAGTTAAATCATATAATCAACAAGGAATATTAGTTAAACAGCATAGTAACGGGCAATGGGAAGTCGAAATGGGTATTTTAAAAATGCTTGTGGACGAAGATGACATTGTCAAAACTGAAGCAACTGCCAAGGCGCAGCAAGTTAAAACTAAGCAGAAAAGGAAAAAATTTGTTAAAACAAGTACGATGACTAGTGCTGCACGTGGCAATGCCAGTGCTAGCTTAAACTTGCGCGGTGTACGTTATGAAGCGGCATTAGCAGAACTTGATCGTTATTTAGATACAGCTGTTTTAGCTAATCTTGGTACGGTAGAAATTATCCATGGTAAAGGAACAGGTGCGCTTCGAAAAGGTGTAAGCGAGTTTCTTCGTTCAGACCGTCGGGTGAAATCATTTCATTTTGCTAGTGCTAATGCTGGTGGTGATGGGGCCACCATCGCTGAGTTAGCATAATATTTGCTTATATCAAAAAAGAAGCATATATTGTTTGAACAATATATGCTTCTTTTTTATACGGTTATCGAAAATGGTACAGCGGGAGTGTGGTAAAATTAGTACTATACATTTTCATGTTATTTTCATGAAGTAAAGTTAGCCCAAAAGTTAGCTTTGTTAATTCAAAACACTTAGTTAAAAGTATTTAGGGAGTATTATGCCAGAATTACCTGAGGTTGAAACGGTTCGTCGCGGTTTAGAAAAATTAATTGTTGGTGGTCAAATTACGCAGGTTCACTTACTATATCCTAAGTTGATCAACGGCGATTCACAAGCATTTATAACGGGCGTAACAAATGCTTCATTTACAGCAATTGATCGCCGTGGCAAGTATTTGTTATTACGCTTGTCCAACGGCCATACTATTGTGTCACATTTACGGATGGAGGGACAATATTCTGTTGAATCAATTGAGACGAGGCCGTATAAACATACGGAAATCATCTTTGAATTATTAGATCAGCGTCGCGTATTTTATAATGACACGCGTCGTTTTGGTCGAATGACGCTCACAAATACGCATTTTGAGATAAATGATGTCCCATCTCTTGCTAAACTTGGACCAGAACCAACAGAAAAAGATTTGGCTTTAGACTACATGGTAGACATTTTTTCGCGATCTAAAAAACCGGTCAAGAGTTTTTTGTTAGATCAAAATCAGATTGCAGGCATTGGCAATATTTATGCTGACGAAGTGTTATGGCAAAGTAAAATTCATCCAGAAACACCGACAAAAACGTTAACAGTGCGTGAACTGTCGCTACTTCGAGAAAATATTATCGCAGAAATGAAACGTGCTATTGCGCATCATGGCACAACAGTGCATAGTTTTAGCAATGTGTTTGGGGAAGTTGGCCAGTTTCAAAATGAATTACAGGCCTATGGTCGTGTGGGACAGCCGTGTTTACGTTGTGGCACGACAATGGTAAAAATAAAGGTTGGCCAACGGGGCACAACCTTTTGCCCTGCTTGTCAAATGACTCATGATAGGAGAATCGATGAAATCAACAGAACCAATTAGTATCCGCGAAGTGAAACGTGAGGCACGTCATTTATATCATGGTCATTTTAAAACTGCCATTAAAATTAATATTGCACCAATTATCTTCACCATTTTAAACGTCATAACACTACTCATGATGATGTATGCGATTATCATGAGTTTCAGAGGTTTATCACAAATGCCAAGTAGTACGGCTGTGACCAATGATAATGATAGTGCTTTACAACAAGTTTTTTCCATTGTCGAGAGTGTTTTAAGTGATGCAATTCAACTGATATTTATTTGGACTGCTAGTTGGACATTGATTGAATGGTATGAGAATCCAAAAGAACTACCAACGTTTAAAGATGCTCTTCAAATTTTTAATCGTGGCAATTTTTTACATACTTTGTTGTTAACAATTGTTCAGAGTATGTTGATATTCTTATGGACGCTGTTATTTATTGTTCCTGGAATTGTTAAATTATTTTCGTATTCACAAACTTATTTTGCATATAAAATTGATATTGAAAATGGCACACGACAAGGACAATTAACAGATTATATTAAGGTTAGTCGGCGAGTAATGGCTGGTCGTAAATGGGAATTATTTTTATTAGAATTAAGTTTTATAGGTTGGCACATAATAGGGATTTTGACTGGTGGACTGGCTTATATCTATATTGTTCCCTATCTTAACGCCACTCGTGTTTCTTATTCCCGTCATCTATTCACGCTGGCTATGTCGGAAAGCGTGGCTGTATAATGTTAATCATTGGTTTAACAGGTGGTATTGGTACCGGCAAATCGACTGTTAGTAAAATACTGCGCGATGCAGGGTTTCCGATTGTAGATGCTGATGTGGTAGCTAGAGAAGTCGTGGAACCAGGAACGCACACGTTAGAAAATATAAAATTAACTTTTGGACCAGATATTATTAAAAATGGGATGCTGGACCGACATAAATTAGGTGATATTGTATTTAGTAACAAAGCTGAATTAACGCGATTGAACGCTATCATGCAGCCAGTAATTAATTCAGCAATGGCAGATAAAATTGCTTTTTGGCGTTCACAAAAAGTACCTGTGCTGATAATTGATGTCCCGCTCTTATTTGAGCGTGGCTATAAAAATAACGATTACATCGATAAAGTTGTAGTTGTAACCACCGATTCACAAACACAAATAAACCGTGTTAAAGCAAGAGATAATTTAGATGATGCCAAGGCTAAAAATCGTATTAATTCACAGATGCCGCTCGCAGATAAAATCGCACGCGCAGATTACGTATTAGATAATAATGGCGATCAGGCATTTTTAGAAAAACAAATCAAAAACTTGATGACAGAACTCAAGGAAATTGCTCCCAAATATGGCACAAAATAATGAAACAATTGAATTCCATGCGACAGCTGGCGCTTTTTTTAGAAGCGATCATTTAATCACTGTTGATGATTTAGATCGGGTATTTAATTTATACTTACCTTTTATTGGTGCAACGAGTTATGCACTGTATCATTTATTGGTGAATGAATTACCTTTTACTAAAGAGCATCTTAAGCGACAAGATCATAATTTTATAATAGATAGTTTAAATATTAGTTTGCCAAATTTTGTTAAATGTCGTCGACGTTTAGAGGCAGCAGGCTTAATTCGAACAGTTTATGAGCAGGATGCAAGAGGTGAAGTTTATGGCTATCGGATTTTAACGCCCTTGTCAGCAGATAAATTTTTTAAAGAACAATTATTGTCTGGTTTGCTATATAAATTTGTTGGTGAGGAACGATATTTAATACTTGAAAATCGTTATGATATACAAGGGCAGGAAAAATTAATAGGAACTGATATTTCGGCACGCTTTCTACAGGTTTTTCAACATCAAAATGATTTAAGCATACCAACCACACCATTAGTTTATCAAGAAGCGACATTACAAATCGATGAAAGCGATTTTAAATTTGATGATTTTTCGGCTATGATTCGTGGCACAAATCTAACAGAAGTAAACAAACATCGCAACTTTCTGGTAGCGATGCATATGACATATGGCGTTGATGAAGTCACATTAGCAGGTTTTGTGAATCAAAGTGTTACACTAGATACACATGAGATTAATGAACAAGAAATTCAGCGTCTCTTGCGGAAGCAAATAACACGAAAAGTGGCGATAGAAACTGTTGACAAACAGTCTGAACCCAAGGTAACTGTACCAGAAATAAAAAACACTGAGGCACGGGCGTTAATTGAAATTGCCAGTACAACGAATGCACAAGATTTTTTGGGTTATGTAAAGACAACCTTAAAAAATGGGCTTGTGTTAAAAAATGAACGTGACTTAGTCGATTATCTCATTTCACAGAGTACATTATCTATGTCAGTTGTCAATATTTTAGTGCATTATGTTTTGATTGGCTTACAAAACGATAGTTTAAAAGCCGCATTAGTCACGACGATTGCTGATTCTTGGACTCAAAATCGTGTTGATTCACCAGAAAAAGCATTAATACAAATTCAGCAACGGCAGAAAGCCAATCAAGCGAGACAAGAAAAACGATTTAGTCGTAGTCAAAAGTCGGAAAAGACGACACCAAAATTTGTTAAAGCAAATGCGAACCCACCGCAAACTAAAGCCAAAGTAGAGACGAATGCTAATAATGACGAAGCTGCTGCTGCTTTGGCAAAGTTGAAAAATATAAAGACGAAAAACTAATATGCAAAACTTATCAGAAATACTAAAACAATTGCAACAAAAATATTCTAAAATTGAAGAAACCTCACTGGCTGAAGTCGTGAAACAAATTGCTAATGACGAAGATGTTCGCCATTTTTGGGCCGAAAATCAAACAAAATTACGCCAAGACGCTTTCCAATTAAAGATGATGGACCTACATGAATTTGTGCAGCAAAAAGAACGTATTTCACGTGGGGAAAAGTCACTATATCCTGGGTATTATCCACAATTAGCGATTGAAAAGGGGTACCCGCATGTTCGTTACGTTGCTGATGAAAGTACACAAAAACAGTTAATGCAGGCTGAAAAATTGACATCTTACAAGATGCCAAAGGCTATTCGTGATGCTGATTTGCAGACAATTGTAGTTGATTCTGGTCGTGCAAATGTGGTGACGGCAATTGTAGATATTTTGACACAATTGCTTAAAAAAGATGATGCGTATGTGCAAGGATTATATGTATATGGTGAATTTGGCGTAGGAAAAACCTATTTAATGGGCGCTTTAGCAAATGCGTTAGCGGCTAATAATATTGATGTCATGCTTGTTCATTTTCCTTCTTTTGCGGTTGATTTAAAGAATACAATTGGTAAAAACAGCGATGTGAGAGAAAAACTCATTATGCAAACTAAAACAACGACTGTATTAATTTTGGATGATTTAGGTGCTGAAAATTTAAGTATGTGGATTCGTGATGATATTTTGGGGGTTATTTTGGAATATCGCATGCAAAATGAACTAACGACATTTATGACATCTAACTTTGATATGAATGAAATGACCACCTATTTATCCGAAACACGTGACGATCGTGATACAGGGAAGGCTGCACGTTTGATGCAGCGTATTAAATTTTTGGCACGATTAATAGAGGTTAATGGCAAAAATCGACGGTTGGAAAATTGACGTTTATTAAGAAAACAAAAAAATATTGGTTGGTACTCATGATAGTTGCGATGGCTTGGTTATTTTTGCGACATGATGCGTTTTTGTACACTAATCCAGTTGGTCAAGTCACAAGAGTTAGTGAGAAAGAAACGCAAAAAATAACGGATGAACATCAAAATTCAGACTTTATTATGACACAAAAACTAACCGTTAAATTGTTAAATCATGCTAAAAAAACTATCTACGTGAGTAACAGCTATGCACAATCACAGGTTATTTCCAATAAATATCGTGTTGGAGACCAATTATTATTAGAAAATATTGGTGCCACTAAGCATATTTTATCATTAAAACGCGATGCAGTAGTTGGTGCGGTTGCCACTTTATTAGTTGGTTTATTGCTCATTTATAGTAAATGGCGAGCAACAAGCTGGCTAATGTTTAGTTTAGTGATTAATATCTTATTATTTGGGTTCGCGCTTTTTATTAATGTGCACAGTAAAGATGCAAATGTTTTACTGCTATTTAGCGTACTAGCGATATTGTTTGCAACGGCTAGTTTGGCTTTGGTATTAGGTAAAACGTTGCAAATGGGCATTACGTTACTGACAACGTTGTTGACAACAACGTTAACCATCGGCTTGTTGCTTTGTGTTTTACGTTTAACTAATAATGCCGGTGTCCATTTTGAAACAATGTCTTATGTCACACAGGTGCCAGTGACACTGTTTATGGCTCAAACGATTATCGGCGTACTGGGAGCTGTGATGGATGAAGCGGCAGATATTGTGGCGATGCAATTTGGTATGCGCCGGGAAGGAATAACACGTCATTTTAGCGATTACTGGCATGCTGGTATGTCTGTAGGTCGTGAAATTATGGGGACACTGATTAATGTGTTGTTTATGATATTTATTGCGGAAACGATGCCAATGGTGTTTTTAATGTTGCGTAACGGTAATAACTGGACTTATATTATGGACCAAACTATGAATTTAGGGATATTACAAACAGTGATTTCGGGTATTGGTATTGTTTTGGCAGTGCCAGTTACGAGCGCTTTAGTTGGTTGGATCATGGCAAGAAAGGTGACCAAACTATGAATGCAATCGGAATTCTTGTTATTATATTGTTTGTATTAATGATTATTGTCGGTCACATTCAGGGCGTCAAAGCTTTTTTGGGACTAGTATGCAATTTTTTTGCTATCTTTATTTTAATTATTTTGATTAATTGGCAATTTAATGCTTATATTGTAACAGCTATTATCAGTGTTATTATTTTGGCAGTTGCTATTTACCTAGGTTCAGATAATATTGAAGTAACCAATACAGCTTTTAAAACGAGTATTATTGTTGTGGCTATTTTAATGGCCTTATCAATTATATTACAATATTTTGGCCAATTTCAAGGGTTTACAACGGAAAATTCAGAAGAACTAGAAGGATTATCTTTGACTGTGGGATTATCATTTAACAACATCGCCATGGTTGTGATGGTGATTTCAGTGTTAGGTGCTGTTGCAGAAGCAGCCATGGCAATTTCGGCAGATCTAAATGAAGTAATTGAACGATCACCTGATATGACCAGTACTAGTTTGTATGCGCATTCACGTATTATCGGTGGCCAGATTTTAGGAACCGCGATTAATACTCTGTTTTTTGGGGTGTTGGGTGCCAACATACCGCTACTTATTTGGTTTGTTCGCCTACGCTATCCAATTGCAATGTTTGTAAATGCCAAATTATTGATGACAGAAATTGTAACAATGTTACTTGGTATGCTTGGGATTTTATTGAGTATTTGGATTGCCAGTTGGTTCATTGTACGTACCAACGTTAAGCAGCAGAAAGTGAGAATCAAACATGAAAGAGACATTTAATCTCATAGAAGAAATCACACGCAATGATGATTCGATTTACTTTGAACTCGGAAATATTACACATAATGGTCGCTCAGAGTATGCTGCTGAGCATGGGTACATCAAACGTGTTCGTATTTTAAAAATGAATATTGCACGTTCGTCATCTGTTGAAAAATTGGAAAACTATATCAATGACCATTACCAATTATTACCATTAGAGTATGATGGCTGGGAAGAATGGCGTCGCACCCCTGAAATGGATACGAATATGACACAAATTTTATTGGAAAATAAATTAGGTTAAAAATTTGTTATTTTGTAATCAATAAGTTATGAGATATAATTAGAGTAGTTCTTGTTGAAAGAAAACATGTTTTTGAACATGCTAGGGAGATGACTTATGCGCTCAGTATTTAATCAGCCTGAAGCTGTTGTATTGGCTTCAAAGCATTTGATAGATGGCACTGGTAATTTACGTTGGATATACCGAGAATTGGCGCCCACAACATCACAAGATTCAGGATGGCTGCTATTTGCTGATAACGACACGGCGCAATGGAACGAAAATTCTGAAAATTTCATGCCACTGGTAATTGAAACGGCCCTAGCTATTGAACCTAGTCTAATTAATGTGCTAGATTTACCATATGGTACTGATTTGATGCTTGATAAACGTGTGAATGTTAAGGGGTGGTGGGATCCGAAAACACATACACCTGTTTGGTTATCAGATGGTACAGTGACGCCAAATATTGAAATTGTCGCTGGCGATGTCATGGAAAATGATTCAAAGTAACAAAGTATTTGTAATTTGAATCATTTTCACATATAATTGTAAATGTTGTTGTAATGAAAAAAATAACAGATGATTTATTTAATGTTATTCGCTGTTTGTAAGTTCATTATTGTTACAATAGTTTTTAATAATGGTAATATAGCCAAGTGGTAAGGCAACGGTCTGCAAAACCGTCATCGCCGGTTCGACTCCGGTTATTACCTCTAAATAAAAAGATCATTACTTAGATAAGTAATGATCTTTTTGGTATGCACTGAGTCGAAGCAATGTATTTTTCGTGTAGTCACCGCGACCCACATGATCAGCAATTATTTGTATATTAGTCTGCCATAATTGATATTGTGCCTCATTTATCGCATGTAATTTTAGATTGAGATCAGTTAAATTATTAATGACAAAACCTAGTTTGTGATTGACAATAAATTGTCCGATAGCACTTTGAGACCAAGCAATTAATGGCAAGCCTGCGCGTAGGTATAAGCTAGCCTTGTGAGGTGTATTATAACGTGTGTAGGTTTGATAAGTTTTATCATCGAAATCACTATCCCAGATGAGACCATAACCATCAGTCAGGTGGTTAACAATTTCTTCGGGATCAAAATTACCTTGATAATTGATATGTGTTGAAAAATCAATGTTTTGCCATTTTTTTGGTTTTGAACCAAAGAGAGTTAAGTTTGGACCAGTGTAACTCTGTAACCAAGGAGATTTTTGAAAAGTGCCAGCAAAGTTTATATTACGGCTAAATAAAGCAGTTGGGCGTGGCTGACTGAGATAGTCAAATAACGGTTGCACAATAAAGGCGGCTTTTACACCATTGGCTTGTAACTGATTTTTCATGTCTTTGGAATGGACAATAATAAAATCATATTGGTTTAAAATCTGATATTCCCAAGCATCTTGCTTAACCAATCTCAAGGGTTCAATGTCATGAATTACAATAGCACGACAAACATTGAGGTGTTTTAACGTATGGACAAATTGACGTTCAAATTCAGCGCTCATATAAGTTGGAAATTGATGAAGAACAAGATCTTTTGGTTTAACATCTGTTAACCATTCGGAAATTTTTTGTAAGCGCGTCTCATTAGAGAAACGTGCATCGTTATAGCGCATTAAGGGTAATTTATGCCAACCTAAAGCGACCGCAATTGTCGCATAATCCGATTTTGCTTTTAAGGCGCCTGCTGGCATCCATGGTTCAATTGTATGTGTGATGTGATATGTCATATGATTATTTTACCAAAATCCGAACCATATTTAATAAAAAGTTTTAAAATACGAACGAAAAATTAAATAAAAATATAAAGTTCGCCTTTTTTGCTAAATTTTAATCATTTTATCATGGTTTCAAAGAGAAAATGACGCATAATGAGTATATAACTTTTTGAGAGGAGAGGTGTAAGTCGATTTTGGGTACTTACACACATTTTTAATTATGCAACGTTCAGCACAAATTGGTATTGGTATTATTGCAGTCGCAGTTGTTGGTGGTGGTATTTACGCTGCGACACGAGGTAGTGGTTCACAGTCAATGGGTAAGAACAACTACACAGTTGCCTTAGTGACTGATGGTGGTGGTGTAGATGACCGCTCTTTTAACCAATCAGCATGGTCTGGTTTAAAGGCGTATGGTAAAGATAACAATCTCAAACAAGGCACAAAAGGATTTAATTATTTTCAAAGTACTGATACATCAGATATTAAAACAAATTTACAAACAGCAGTCAAAGGTGGCTATAAATTAGTATACGGTGTTGGTTTTGCAGCGGCACCGGCAATGAATACGGTTGCCAAAGCTAACCCAAAGACAAATTTTGCGATCATAGACTCAGTGATTCCTGACAAGAATGTGGCTTCGTTAATGTTCAAGTCTGAACAGTCATCATATTTAGCTGGTGTTGCAGCGGCTAAACAAACAAAATCAAAAACAGTTGGTTTTATTGGTGGTATTCATGGCGATATCATCGATACCTTTGAAGCAGGATTTAAAGCTGGTGTTGCAGCAACAGACCCAAATATTAAAATCGTATCACAGTATGCTGATTCATTTACTGATGCTGCTAAAGGAAAAACAATCGCTGCATCAATGGTAGCTGGTGGTGCGGATGTTATTTTCCAAGCAGCTGGTGGCACAGGGTCAGGTGTTTTCTCTGAGGCAAAAGCTAATAATCAAAAGTTGACAGCTGATTCCGACCATAAGATTTGGGTGATTGGTGTTGATATGGATCAAAAGCAGGACGGGGCTTATACGGCTAAAAACAACGAAAAGTCAAACTTTACACTTGTTTCAGCGGTTAAACGTGTGGATCATGCAGTTGAATCACTTTCAAATGATGGCCGTAAGGGTAATTTCCCAGGTGGCAAAACAATCACATACGGTCTAAAAGAGAAGGGCGTGGCTTTGGCTAAGGATTCAGCTTCAGACAACGTATGGTCAGCAGTGCAATCGGCACAAAAGAAAATTATTGCAGGTGACATTAAAGTACCAGTACATCCATAAATAATAATTAAAGTAAGCTTAGTATAAAAGGCAATGAGATATTGGCACACTTCGCAGATTAACCAGTGCTAACGGTTAATCTGCGAAGTGTTTTTTATATTAGAAGGTGGTCACATTGTTATAATGGGTCATTAGTAAAATAATAAGTGTGTTAAAAAACCTAACATAAGATTACTTGTCATCACATATTTTTTGGTAAAATGGAGTTATTATGAAAAAAATAGTAAAAAGTTTAATTGTTGGTCTGCTAGCATTAATGACGTTTCTTGTTACGAGTAATAATATCAATGCGGCTCAAACGCCAAATTACATTATTACAACAGATGCGACGTATCCACCATTTGATTTTCAAGATAAAAATAATCAATATACAGGTATTGATCAAGAAATTTTGAAAACCATTGCTAAACGGCAAGGGTTTACTTATACGTTAAAGCCTATGAGCTTTAATGCTGCGACACAGTCAGTATCTTCTGGACAGGCTGATGGTGTCATTGCTGGAATGTCGATTACAGATGAACGTAAAGCGGTATTTGATTTTGGCACACCATATTATCGATCAGGTATTGGCTGGGCTGTCAAAAAAGAATCAAATATTAAGTCATTAAGTGATTTAAAAGGACAGACTGTTGCTTTGAAAACAGGTACCTCAGGGGCCGACTATGCGCTGTCAGTACAAAAAAAATATGGTTTCAAAGTCACTTATTTTAATGATTCTGATACATTGTACAATGATGTGATTAATGGGAACGCACAAGCAACTTTTGGTGATTTGCCCGTTATTCAATACGCTGTAAAAAATGGCACACAATTGAAGGTTATGAATTCAAAATCACCAATTCAAGCTGGGTGGTATGGTTTTGGTGTTCAAAAAGGTAAAAATACGCAGTTACTAGCGGATTTTAATCGCGGTTTTGCAGAGATAAAAAAAGATGGTACGTATGATAAAATTGTTGCAAAATATTTAGGTGCTAGTGCGACAACATTTACTGGCAGCAAACAAGACAATAGTTCTGTGCTTGGTATACTAAAAGCTAATGATGGTGCTTTCTTAAAAGGTTTGTGGCAGACTATGCTTCTGACTGTTTTAGCAATTATCTTGGCGTCTGTTTGGGGAATTTTACTTGGCATCATGGGTGTCAGTCAAAATTCAATTTTACGGAGTCTATCAACAACGATCATATATATTTTCCGTGGCTTACCTTTAATGGTATTAGCATTCTTTATCTATATTGGTTTACCTAGTGTGATTGGCATGAAAATTCCAGCGTTTACTGCTGGATTGTTAACATTGGTCTTAAACGAAGGTGCTTATACTGCTGCTTTTGTTCGAGGTGGATTTGCGGCGGTGGATCGTGGACAAATGGAGGCATCAAGATCTCTCGGATTGTCTTATGCTAAGTCTATGCGTAAGGTAGTTGTGCCACAAGGCTTAAAAATCATGATACCAAGTTTTATTAATCAGTTTATTATCACGTTGAAAGACACTTCTATTTTATCAGCGATTGGTATTTTAGAGTTAACACAAACGGGTTCTTTGATTGTTTCTCGTAACTCACAAGGATTTAGAGTGTGGGCAATTGTGGCTGTGATATACTTAATTGTGATTACTTTGCTGACATGGTTGAGTAATTGGGTAGAAAAGAGGACACGTGCATGATGAGCGAAACACAAAAAAAAGTAAAAGTACATGTTGAAAAAGTCAATAAGTCATATGGTGAAAACCATGTGCTACGTGATATTTCGTTAGACATCGCTGAAAATGAAGTGGTAGTTATGATTGGTCCTTCAGGATCTGGAAAATCAACGTTTCTACGTATGTTAAATCAATTAGAAACACCAGATAATGGCACAATTGTAGTTGATGGTTTTGATATTTCTGAAAAAGCCACTGATATCAATAAAGTGCGTGAAAATATAGGTATGGTATTTCAGAATTTTAATTTGTTTAATAATTATACTGTGCTGGAAAACATTATGTTAGCACCTGTGGAACTTGGCAAATTGGATAAAGTTGCTGCAGAGAAAAAAGCACGTGAACTCCTTAAAACAGTGGATTTGGTTGATAAAGCTGATGTATCAGTGAGTTCACTATCTGGTGGTCAAAAGCAACGCATTGCCATTGCTCGTGCTTTGGCAATGGAACCAGATGTGATGCTCTTTGACGAACCTACTTCAGCATTGGATCCCGAAATGGTGGGTGATGTGTTGGAGGTGATGAAGAATTTGGCTGAGTCTGGTATGACAATGATTATCGTTACACATGAAATGGGATTTGCTAAGCAAGTAGCAGACCGCGTTGTGTTCTTCGAAGCAGGTAAAATTCAAGAATCTGGCGTGCCTGAACAAATCTTTAATGCACCAAAAAATGAACGATTACAAGAGTTCTTAAGTAAAGTCATGCATGCATAAATGAAATGGTGTTAAGATAGATAAAAAAGCCGACCATATGGTCGACTTTTTTGTGAGATATGGGAGGATATCATAAAATGTTTAAAAAATGTTTACTAGGGTTGGCAACACTTGTTTCATCGTTTGCATTTGTATCAACAGTTAATGCAGCTGAGCCGCATTATACAATTACGACTGATGCAACTTATGCGCCGTTTACTTTTCAAGACAAAAATAGTAACTATGTTGGCATAGAGCAAGATACTATGAAAGTTATTGCCAAGAGAGAAAACTTTACGTATACTATGCGGCCCATGAGCTATAATTCTGCGGCCCAACTTGTTTCTAACGGGCAAGCTGATGGTATTATCGCGGGTATGTCAATCACGCCCGAACGTAAAGAAGTTTATGATTTTTCAACACCTTATTACAAAACTGGCGTTGCATGGATTGTTGGAAAAAACAGTAAAATTAAATCATTAAGTGATTTAAAGGGTCAAACAGTTGCTTTGAAAACTGGGACAGCCGCTTCAGAGTATGGCAAGTCTCTGCAGACAGAGTATGGTTTTAAAGTGAAATACTTTAATGATACAGATACCATGTACAACGATGTTGTCGTTGGCAACTCGGCGGCAACATTTGAGGATATGCCAGTGATTCAGTATGCTATCAAAAATGGCATGGCTTTAAAGGTGATGAATGCTAATAAGCCAGGCAACGCCGGTTCATATGGATTTGCCGTTGAAAAAGGCAAAAATAAAATATTATTGGCTTCATTTAACCGTGGTTTTGCTGCTATCAAAAAAGATGGCACATATGATAAAATTGTAGCGAAATACCTCGGTGCTAGCCAAGCAACTTTCTCTGGTAACAAGAAAGATAATAGCTCTATATGGGGCATTATGACATCAAATCGGGCTGCTTTATTAAAAGGCTTATGGCAAACCCTTGAACTCACGGTCATAGCCATCATTTTAGCCTCAGTTTGGGGTGTGTTATTAGGAATTTTAGGTGTCAGTGAATACAGATGGGTTCGTACTATCTCTACAACCATTATTTATATTTTCCGTGGGTTACCGTTAATGGTGTTGGCATTCTTTATTTATATTGGTTTGCCAGGTGTGACCGGTGTTAAAATTCCAGCATTTACAGCAGGAATTATTACTTTAATTTTAAACGAGGGTGCCTATACTGGTGCTTTTGTACGTGGTGGATTTGAAGCAGTTAATCGGGGTCAAATGGAGGCTGCGCGTTCACTTGGTTTACCATACGGTAGTGCTATGCGTCGCGTTATCATGCCACAAGGACTACGTATTATGGTACCAAGTTTTATCAATCAATTTATTATCACGTTAAAAGATACGTCAATTTTATCAGCCATTGGTTTACTAGAGTTGACTCAAACTGGCACATTGATCGTTGCTCGCAATTCTCAAGGATTCAGAGTGTGGGCAATTATTGCTGTGATCTATTTAATCGTCATCACACTATTAACTTGGTTAAGTAATTGGGTAGAAAAGAAATTGAAGTAATTGTGAACAAAGCGTCACCGATTCGTATGATGAATTGGAGGCGCTTTTTATGATCATAGCACTTAATGATAATCAAAAATATGTCAAGGCAGCTGATGCGATTAAAAATCAACAATTTGTATGCCCTGGTTGCAAAGAAAGGGTTGTACTCAAAAGTGGTGACATCAAACAAAAACATTTCGCTCATTATGCAAAAGCTACTTGTGCAACATTTTCAGAAAATGAAACAACACAGCATTTAGCAGGGAAATTACAATTGGCGATATACTTACAACATTTCGGTGATATTAAAATTGAAGCAGTGATACCAAAAATTCACCAACGACCTGATCTTTTAATGCAACGTGGGCATCAACAAATAGCAATTGAATATCAATGCAGTCCAATTTCGCAACATAAACTTGATCAGCGTAATGCAGGGTATAAAAGTCAAAATATTCATGTTATTTGGATTTTAGGCAACGACTACTATGTTAAAAATATGATTCAAACAACAATTTTAAAATTTTTAGTGCAGGGGAATTTAACGTTTTATTTACCAAACATTAAAAAGTTTATTCATCGTACAAATTTCAAAAAATACGATTTTGAACGTGTCAGTTACACAGAAAAATATAGTCATCATTTATTTGAAACAGTTACAAGCGATGGTAGGTCACATGTTAATATTAAAAAGCAAATTTATAAGTTACAAAGCTTGCTGATTCAAAAACGTATAGATGAAAAAATAGTGTGTTATCTTTATCAACGTCAACGATTACTGCTTAATGCACCACTTTGGATTCATCAAGGTTGGCATTTTGGTCTATCTATTCCTAATTGGCATTGGCGCATGCTATCTTTATTACTTATTGAGTACATAGGCTTAGGAAACGTTGTGCGTCAAGATGTTTTTTTAGCTAAATTAAATAATTATGTTTTAGGTGATAGAGACTTTAAAAAGCAGCAATCAATGAGTCTTTTAAAGGAACTTGTACAACAAAAATATATTGTCCAAAAAGAGCAATACATACTAGTGATACAAGTTCCCGTATGGTATGAATCGATACAAGAAAAACTAGGTAAAGTGAGAAATTAGTGATAAAATAAGATATTATATCATGTAGAGGAGAAGTATCAGTTATCGTTTGCAAAGGTGAGGATTATTTAAAAACGATAACTGAACGTTAATATTATGGCACAACTATTACGCAATGAAGTACCTGAAGATCTTACGTGGGATCTGTCTACAATTTTTGATTCTGATAATGATTGGGAACTCGCTTTTGCTGCTGTTAAACAGGAAGCGGAAATGTTGAGTCGTTTTGTTGGACATGTTGGCGATTCAGCTGCATTGTTACAGTCTGCTTTAGAGGCAGATTTGAAAATAGAACGGGAATTGGAAAAAGTGTATGTATATGCACATCAAATTTATGATCAAGACACAACAAATCAGTCGTATGCGGCTTTCAATTCACGCGTACAAGCACTTTGGGCTGAAGTAAGTCAAGCAACAGCCTATTTTCAACCAGAAGTTTTAAACATACCAGATGATAAATTGACAGCTTACTTAATGACTGATGGTTTACAACAGTATGCACATTTATTTGAAACATTGCGTGCTTTAAAGCCACACACGTTAGATGCGGAACAAGAAAAATTATTAGCTGGTGTAGGTGATATTTTTAATGCATCAGAGAACACATTTGGTGCGCTTGATAATTCAGATATAACTTTTGGGGATGTACATACGGAATCTGGTGAGACTGTAGCCTTGACCAATGGGCTATTTAGTTTGTTACTGGAATCAAAGTCACGAGATTTACGCCGTGAAGCATTTGAAACATTATATGACAGTTACATCGGTTTGCAAAACACATTTGCTTCAACTTTATCATCTCACATTAAAGGACATAACTTTTTAGCTAAAGTGCGACATTATAATTCAGCGCGCGAAGCAGCTATCTTGCCACACAACGTCCCAACGACTGTTTTTGATACGCTAAGTCAGACGGTAACGGCTAATTTACCATTGTTACATCGCTTTGTATCATTGCGTAAAAGAATTTTAGGCGTAACAGATGTGCATAGTTATGATTTGTATGTGCCATTGGTGGATGAAGTTGATTTTGATGTTACATATGAAAAGGCACAAGAAATTGTGTTAGCTGCGTTAGCACCATTAGGTCAAGATTATCTTGAAATTGTCAAAAAAGCATTTGACGAACGCTGGATTGATGTTGTTGAAAACAAAGGGAAACGTTCAGGAGCATATTCGAGTGGTACTTATGATACAAATCCTTTTATTTTGTTAAACTGGCAAAATAATTTGAACAATGTTTATACATTGGCTCATGAAATGGGTCATTCTGTTCATTCTTATTTAACACGACATAATCAGGACTATCATTATGGTGACTATCCAATTTTCTTAGCAGAAATTGCTTCGACAACTAATGAAAGTTTACTAACAAATTATTTACTAAAAACAAATAGTGATCCTAAATTCCAAGCGTATGTTTTGAATCAATATCTTGATGGTTTTAAAGGGACTGTCTTTCGTCAGACGCAGTTTGCGGAATTTGAAAATTGGATTCATGAGCAAAGTGCAGCGGGTGTCGCTTTGACTGCTGACCAAATGAGCACATATTATAGTGAACTTAACCAAAAATATTATGGACCAGATTTGTTTCCAGATGAAGAAATTGCATATGAATGGACACGAATACCACATTTTTATTATAATTACTATGTTTACCAATACGCAACAGGTGAAGCGGCAGCAACCACATTAGCAGAACGTATCATTAAAAATGATGGCGCAGAAGATTATAAGGCATACTTAAAAGCTGGTTCATCGGACTATCCGTTGAATGTGATTTTGAAAGCTGGCGTGGATATGAGTCAAGCAGATTATTTAAAGCAGGCATTCGATGTGTTTGAGACACGATTGAATCAATTGGAATCATTATTAATCAAGTAAGTAATACGGTTATTATTGTTTTATAATAAGTAATAAATAGTGTATACTACTGAGTCAAAAGATCTGATGAATAGGATGGCGTGATCATGAATAATGAGCAAGTAGAAATAAAAATGACAACGGCGCCACAACAGTTAGTTAAAGTGGCACTTGAGGCACTTAATCAAACGTATACACCTTATTCACATTTTCCGGTGGGTGCAGCGTTATTAACAGACAATGATACAATATTTAAAGGTGTTAATATTGAAAATGTATCGTTTGGCTTAACAAATTGTGCAGAAAGAACGGCTATTTTTAGTGCGATTGCTGCAGGATACAAACGATTTAAAGGATTGGTTATTGCTGGGCGTACTGATGAACCAATTGCACCTTGTGGCGCTTGCCGGCAAGTAATGGTAGAATTTTTTGAACCTGATATGCCAATTTGGTTAATTAATGATGCGGGTAAAGAAATTAAGACCACTATTGCGGCATTAATGCCGGGATCTTTCAATGCTTTAAAATAGTTGGCAACATGTGAGAAATTATTTAGAATATTAAGGGAGATAGCAATGAAAAAAGTATTAGTATTTGATGAAATTGCAGAGACAGCTATTACTTACCTAAAAGCAAATGGTATTGAAGTTATTTCAAATAAACAAAACGATGATAATGACTTGATTGCACACTCAGATGCTGATGGTATGATCTTGATGATGCATCCTGTGTCAGAAAAAATAATGTCTCAAATGCCAAATTTGAAGGTGATTGCACGTTATGGTGTTGGCTATGATAATGTAAACTTAGATGATGCCAATGCACATAATATTATTGTGACAAACACGCCGGGAGCAAACGCAACGGCTGTAGCTGAAACTGCTATTATGCATATGCTAATGGCTGGACGTTCATTTTATCAACAACGCCTGAGTATTACTGAAGATGTTAACAACATACAGATAGGCCAAGAAGTCACGAATAAAACTGTTGGAATAATTGGATTTGGTGCAATAGGTCAAAAAATTGATCAATTGTTGACAGGTTTTAACGTTAAAGTATTGGCATATGCTCGGCATAATAAAGTGGTTAAAAATGGCCGTATGGCGTCACTTGAAGAAATTTATACGCAGTCTGATTTTGTAGTATTGGCACTACCCGCAACATCTGAAACCAACAATATGATTGATATGGCCGTTTTCAAGAAAATGAAATCAAATGCGGTATTAGTCAATATTGGTAGAGGAACAGTTATTGATGAACTAGCGCTGATTAATGCGCTGAAGTCTGGAGAAATTGCTGGTGCTGGTTTAGATGTTGTAGCTGTTGAACCAATTAGTGAGGATAATGAACTACTGTCCTTGCCTAATGTTTTTGTTACACCACATGTTGCAGCAAAGTCACGTGAGGCTTTTGATACAGTTGGATTAACTGCAGCAGAAGAAGTTGTGCGTGTACTAAATGGTCAAGCACCACGTTATCAAGTGAATTAAAAAAGATAAAAAAGCGGCAGGCTGAGATTAATATGATCTCAACCTGCCGCTTTATCTTAGGAAATGCTTTTATTTTGGTACATATAATGTCACTGGTAACATACTAAACTCGGTAGATACTTGGTTATCAATTTCATGAAATAAGGTATCAATTAGACGTTGAGCTGCTTGTTGGATTGGTTGAATAATTGTAGGTAAGTCTGGGTGGAGTAATTGCACAATTGGCGAACCATCGTAACCAACGACAATAACATCTTCTGGCACACGAATGTTTGCATCTCTTAGCGCATTTTGCAATTGAATAGCCATAATATCATTATAGGCGAATATACCATCAATATCTTCAGCAACGACATAATTGACAATCATTTCAATATCATCTTTTGTTGAAATAATGTTGGAACTACGATTTTGAGTTGTTAAATGACTATGTTCACTTACGGCATCTGAAAAGCCTTGATAGCGTTTGGTTGTTGGTGAGTTAGAGTGATCGTCATCAGACAACATGAGTAATTTTTTAGCACCTTTTGATACAAGGTACTCACCAAGTAGATAGCCACCACGGTAATTATCTTCAGATACGATTGGAATATTGTCTGATAAATAACGATCATATGACACAATTGGTAAGAAAGTATCCTTATAGGTTGCAATGTCTAGATTATGTGAGGATGTGATAATGCCTTCAACTTGGTTTGCAGCTAACATTTGGAGATATTGTTGCTCTTTTTCAATATTATTAGCACTAGTGGCAATAATAACTTTGTAGCCTTTTTCAAACAGCAGTTGCTCGATTTCATTAGTTAAAGCTGTAAAAAAGGGGTTTTGAATATTTGGAAAAATTAATCCGATAAATTGTGATGACTTTCCTTGAAGTGAACGTGCCATCGCATTCGGTTGATAGCGCAATTCGCGCATTGCAGCATGAACTTTATCAATTGTTTTTTTGCTAAGAGAACCATAATTATTAATAACACGAGATACTGTTGTAACAGAAACGCCAGCTAGTTCAGCGACGTCATTTAATTTTGCAACCATTTTATAGGCCTCCAAGGGCAAAGAGAGTATTCTCTTCATTTTCATTTTTGAGTTTATATAGCCTATTATACACTGTTTTTCAACGTATTTTTTAGTATATTTTAAATCGGTTAACGCTTGACAAATAAAAATGTAAGGTTTATTATTGTCCATGTAAGTTACAGTAATCACAAATAGAAAAAGGAGAATTATCATGGAAGCATTGGTACTAACAGGCATCAAATCATTAGAGTTACAAGATCTACAACAACCAGAAGTAAAACCAAACGAGGTTAAAATCCATACAGCGTTTGCAGGTATCTGTGGCACAGATCATGCTTTGTATGCTGGTTTGCCTGGTTCAGCACCTGCTGTACCCCCTATTGTTTTGGGACACGAAAATTCAGGTGTTGTTGCTGAAATCGGATCAGCAGTTACAAATGTTAAAGTTGGTGATCGCGTCACAGTAGACCCTAACATTTATTGTGGACAATGCAAATTCTGCCGTACAGGACGTCCAGAATTGTGTGAAAACTTATCAGCTGTTGGTGTGACACGTGATGGTGGTTTTGAAGAATACTTTACAGCACCAGCCTCAGTTGTTTATCCAATTCCTGATAATGTATCATTAAAGTCAGCAGCTGTTGTTGAACCTATCTCATGTGCTGTTCACGGTATTCAATTGCTCAAAGTAACACCTTACCAAAAAGCTTTGGTTATTGGTGACGGTTTCATGGGCGAATTATTTGTTCAACTTTTGCAAGCATACGGTATTCACCAAGTTGATTTGGCTGGTATTGTTGATGAAAAGCTTGCGATGAACAAAGAAAAGTTCGGGGCTAAAAACATATATAACACAATGAAGGGTGACAAGATTCCTGACGCAGAATATGATGTTGTCATTGAAGCTGTTGGTATGCCACAAACACAGGAAGCCGCTATTGAAGCAGCCGCTCGTGGTGGACAAGTTTTGATGTTTGGTGTTGGTGGACCTGATGCTAAATTTGAAATGAATACTTATGAAATTTTCCAAAAGCAATTGACAATTCAAGGATCATTTATCAATCCAAATGCGTTTGAAGATTCATTAGCTTTGCTATCATCTGGAAAATTGGATGTAGAATCTCTTATGTCTCATGAATTAGATTACAAGACTGTTGATGACTTCGTGAATGGTAAGCTTGGCGTTGTTTCAAAAGCTGTTGTGAAGGTTGGCGGAGAAGAGGCATAAAAATATGACCGCTAAAAACGTAACAATTAAAGCGACCAGTAATTCAGGTCGTACGCTTACGATTGGCGCTTCCTTATCATATTTTGTCTTCTCTTTGATAATCAACGCGGCTGGTAATGTTCTAACGGTTGTTACCAGTCAAAAAATTCATCCAACTTTCTTAGGGTCAGCGTATTGGACTGCTGCACAGGCAGGGTTCAATAAAGCAGCCTTTGGTGGGAATAGTGCCAGTTTGGGTTGGATATTCTTTGTTGTAGGTGTATTGACAGCTATTTTAAATGTTTTTTTACAGGGCCACTTTAATTGGCGCAAATTTGTTGGAAATGTTGCTTTCATGGTACCTTTTTCACTATTGATTAGTTTTTTTGCTAATATGTTTTCAGAAGTACTACCAGATGCACATGGTATTTCTATGACGATAGGTTACACTGCTTTGAATTTTATTGGTGTCATTATGATTGCATTGGCAATATCAATTTATCAACGTGTCAATTTGATATTGCATCCAGCAGATGATTTGATGCAGATTCTACGATTTAAATATTTCAAGGGCTCTGCAGCAAAAGCTATGTGGGCATCTTATATTCCGCCAACAATCATTGGTATTATTGCTATTTTTATGCTACCTGATTTTTCAAATTATGGGTTAGGAACAATATTTGCCTTCCTATTTCAGGGTGGTATAACAGGTTGGGGAGACAAATTTGTATTTCCTAGGCTAAAGCATCAAGGTATTTGATTACAGAGCGGAGACTAACATTACTTAGCCGCCATGAACTTAAATTATAGGAGGAGTGTCACATGTCATTTTCAGATTATTATTCAGGCGTACAACATATTGGTATCCCAACAAAAAACTTAGAAATTGCTGAGAGTTTTTGGACAAAATTAGGTTTTAAAAAGACTGGTGATTTTCCGGTAGGTAATGTCATCTTTATGCAACGTGACAATCTAGTGATTGAAACATGGCAACAAGATGAAGTTGCTGATAAGCCAGGCGCTATTAACCACATTTCTATGGATACAACAAACGCTGATAAAGCATTTGTTGCAGCAAAAGCAGAAGGCTTTAAGTTGATTGATTCTGAAGTACAACACTTAGCTTTTTGGGAAAAAGGGATTAAATTCTTTAATATAGAAGGCCCAGATGCTGTTATTGTTGAATTTTGTGAGATTGTTAAGTAATAGATTGTGAAAAGAACCTCTTTTAGATAACACATTGCGTTGTGGTGTGTTATCTAAGGAGTTTTTTTAATTACTATGATTTTGTTTTAACAGCTTATAGTCAAGATGATCAACTGTAATTAAAGGGTTAGCATAAAGTTCATAAAAAATGCTGTTTAGCGCTTGACATACAGTGTTCAAATCGATTAAACTAGATATGTAAGCGCTTTATATATGTTTAAAAATGAGCATTAGGCATGTTCATTCAAAATAAAGCGATATAAGTTCACATCGTCATTTAATTAGCGGTGTTTTAACTTTAGTCCAATAAGTGGCGACGATAGTTAAATGCCATGTGAATTTGGAAAAGTGCAGAGGAAAAGAGAAAAATCATGGGATTATTAGGAGCAATTGAAGCAGGTGGCACAAAATTTGTTGTTGCTGTTGCGGATGAGAATTATAACGTTGTTGAACGTACTGCGTTTCCAACGCTAGATGGTGAGAAAACATTAGATCAAGTGATTGCGTTTTTTGATAAATTTGAAAACATTGATGCCATTGGGATTGCAGCATTTGGACCTATTGATATTGTTAAAGGATCACAAACATATGGTTATGTGTTAGACACACCAAAACGTGGCTGGTCAGGTTATGATTTTCTTGGTCGTATGAAAGCATGGCGTGATATTCCTTTCTTTTGGACGACTGATGTTAATGGTGCTGGTTGGGCCGAATTTGAAACAGGTGCAGCAAAAGATGTCCAAAATATGGTTTACTTGACTGTTGGTACAGGTATTGGTGCTGGTATTGTTTCAAATGGGCATCTTCTAAGTGGTTATGGCCATCCAGAAGCTGGACATATTTTCTTACAAAAACATCCGGAAGATAAGTATGCAGGACATTGCCCATTCCATGGTGATAACTGTCTGGAAGGATTGGCTGCTGGACCAGCAATTGAAGAACGTTGGGGAATCAGTGCTAAAGAAATTCCTGACGAAGATATTGCTTGGAAAATTGAAGCATATTATATTGCGCAAGCAGCGTTGGACTATACAATGATTTTACGTCCTGAGAAAATTATTTTGGGTGGCGGTGTACCACATCGAGATATTTTGTTCCCATTGATTCGTGAAAGTTTCTCTGAACAGATGAGTGATTATCTTGAAGTGCCTGATTTAGATGATTATATTGTCCCAGTAGCAAATGGGGACAACGCTGGTATCTTAGGTTGCTTCTATTTAGCTAAAACATTAGTTTAATTTGCTTACTTTTTGTTAATGACAGTATTCTATGTTATTATTAACACATAATAATTTCGAGGATAAAAAATGACAAAATTAGCAGAACATACAGAAGATTTACTCTGTCAGAATTTCACTAGTACTTTTCAAATTCTCGGGCGTAAGTGGAATGGTTTAATTATTGAGACATTGTTAATTAGCGGTCCCAAACGTTTTCTCGAGATTTCACGCGCTATTCCAGTTTGTTCTGACCGCGTATTAGTTGAGCGATTAAAAGAATTAGAATCGGAACACTTGATAAATCGGGTAACTTATGAAGATTCTAGTTTAATTGAGTACAAACTAACACCGGCTGGTGAAGCAATGAGACCAATGATGGCAGCTGTACACGAATGGTCTGATAAATATAATAATGTGAAGCAAACAAAAAATAACGACACGGATAGTATTGCATGATATACTAATGGTGTACAGTTTGCTATGTTGCAACTGGACATAACGCAATGATAACTCGTTATCAATAGAAATAATTAATTTTTTAATTAAATGCACGATGAATGACCTAGTAGTTGTATTCTTAACACAAGCGAGTGATATATTTTCGGTGAAAGTATCATAGTTGAGAATCTAACGAATTTCAGTCAGGAGTGTTTGACTTAATCGTCAACGTTTGGCCATGTTACAGTCATTAAAGCTGGTGCAAATCAGAAATTTGGGTGGTACCACGGTAGTTAACGTCCCATGTTGTCTTTTAGACAGCATGGGACGTTTTTATTAGCTGGATATTAATGTTTATTTGTTCAAAAGCAAATAGAATTAAATCTAGAATTGAAAGGACATATTTATGAGTTTGATTGAAGATCTAACAGCACTAAAAACAGAAGCTGTTGAACGCATTAATGCCACAGGAGCAGACATTGAATCATTGCGAGTCAATTTGTTAGGCAAAAAGGGTCAACTAACTGCTTTATTAAAGGGTATGAAAGACGTGTTACCGGCAGAACGTAAAATAGTTGGTGAAATTGGTAATGATGTCCGTCAAACAATTACGGCTATGTTAGCTCAAAAGAAAGCGACCGAAGAAGCCGCGCAATTAGCCGCGCAATTAACCTCAGAAACAGTAGATGTCACTTTGCCTGGCAGTGTCCATAAAGTTGGTCAACCACATGTGTTACAACAAATTATTGATGAAATTGAGCAACATTTTTTAGGCTTGGGTTTTGAAATTATTGACGATACGGTTGATTCACCAGAAGTTGAAACAGATGAGTATAATTTTGAACGAGAAAACTTGCCAAAAGATCATCCAGCGCGTGATATGCAAGATACATTTTATATTACACCTGAAATATTGCTTCGCACGCAAACGTCGCCTGTGCAGTCACGTTCTCTAGAAAAACATGATTTTTCAAAGGGACCTTTAAAAATGATTGCACCAGGAAAAGTCTACCGTCGAGACACAGACGATGCGACACATTCACATCAGTTTCATCAGGTGGAGGGGATGGTTGTTGGCGAGAATATTACGATGGCTGATCTAAAGGGTACTTTATTATCTATCATGCAGGCGTTATTTGGCGAAAAACATCAAATTCGTATGCGGCCCTCTTATTTTCCGTTTACAGAACCTTCTGTTGAGGTGGATGTATCATGGAATGAAGTCACACCCGATACGAAGCCAGAAGATATTGAATGGATTGAAGTACTAGGAGCTGGCATGACGCATCCGAATGTGTTACGAATGGACGGCATTGATCCAGAAAAATACTCAGCGTTTGCGTTTGGGTTAGGACCAGATCGTTTTGCCATGCTGAAATATGGTGTTGATGATATTCGTCAATTCTACTTAAATGATGTCCGGTTTTTGTCACAATTCAATCGAAAGGGTAATTAAGTATGAAAACGAGTTTGAAATGGTTAAATGAATATTTAAATAATAGCATTGATTTGAATGCAGATGCGGTTGCAGATTTAGCAGAACGTGTTGAACGAACAAGTGTTGAAATTTCTGAGACAACGACTTTAGCTAGACAACAAGACGGACTGGTCGTTGCAAGAGTTGTGTCCGTTTTACCACATCCAGATTCAGATCATATGGTCATAACACAAGTAGATATCGGAGAATCAACATTAACTAAGGTCGTTACTGGGGCGCCAAATGTTGCTGAAGGGCAACTAGTAGTGTTAGCAAAAGTTGGGGCACACATTATTAATCATGAAACAGGTGAATTAAACGTATTAAAGCCTGTCAAGCTGCGTGGTGAAGATTCTAATGGTATGTTGGTGGCTTTGCAGGAAATAGGATTTGACAGTAAGATTGCCCCAAAAGATTTTGAAACCGGTATATATGTATTTAATAATAGTGAGCATCTTAATCCTGGTGATGATGCGCTAAGCATTTTAGGTATGACAGAGCCTGTTTTGGACACTGATTTAACGCCAAATCGTGCTGATATGTTGTCAATGATTGGAACAGCTTATGAGTTTGGAGCCATGCTTAAACAGTCAGTGACGATACCAGATTTTGATTTGGTAGAATATGAAACGCCAGCAAGCGATCAAGTATCTGTTATGATTCGCGATGATAGCTTAGCATCTAAATATGCCGTACGTGTTGTTAATCACGTCAAAATTGGTGATTCGCCACTTTGGTTGCAAAAAAGATTATGGAATGCTGGTATGCGCCCAATCAATAATATAGTTGATATTACTAACTATATGATGCTGATGTATGGACAACCGTTACATGCGTTTGATTTAGATAAACTAAATGGTCAAAAATTGTATATTCGTCGCGCCGAAAAAAACGAAGAATTAGTGACGTTAGATGGTCAAAAACGTGATTTGCGTTCTGGTGAAGACATTGTCATTGCAACGGATGAAGAGGCTTTGATGTTAGCTGGTGTTATGGGCGGGTTAAATTCAGAAGTTGATGAAAATACAGAAAATATTGTGTTAGAGGGGGCTATTTTTAATCCGAGTTTGGTACGTGCCACAGCACGTAGACATAATTTGCATTCGGAAGCATCGGCACGTTTTGAACGTGGCGTGAATTGGGATGCCACATTTACTGCGTTAGACCATGCGGCCAGTTTAGTGGATGATCTTGCTGGCGGGCAGGTTGCTCGTGGACGTGTGACTGCTGTTGATACTAAGCGTGATAACATTGTGCTATCCTTAACCGCTAAACGTGTTAATCAAATATTAGGGACGCAGTTAACGCTAGAGAATATTGCGCTATTTTTCAAACAATTAGCATTTGATTATACAAATGATGGTGCCAGTCTTCATGTAACGTTACCAGCACGACGAGCAGATATGAGTATAGAAGCAGATCTGATTGAAGAAATTGCACGACTGTATGGATATGATAATTTGCCGGTGACACTGCCTTATGGTCCTACAACACCTGGGAAACTGACACTGCAACAACGACAAATAAGAGCAAGTCGCCACATTATGGAAAGTTTAGGTTTAAATCAAGCCATCTCTTATGCTTTGACAACACCTTTGAAAGCGCAACAATTTGCTGAAGATCGTACAGCAAAAGTTGTGTCTTTAGATTACCCGATGAGTTCTGATCGAACAACTGCACGCCAAAATTTATTAGCAGGTTTGCTAGAAGATGTTGCTTACAATATTAATCATTCTGTGCATGATATTGCACTTTATGAGCAAGGACGTGTATTTATTGCTAAGGATAATAGTGATGAATTACCGATTGAAATTGAACATATTGCCGGTGTTTTGACTGGTAATTATGAAACATCATCTTGGCAGCATTTAAAAAAGGCACGTGCTGTTGATTTCTATGATATTAAAGGTATTGTGTCAGCTTATTTGGATCAAATCGGTGTTGAAAATGTTCGCTATGTTGCAACAGATCGACATAGCAACATGCATCCTGGTCAAACAGCGGATATTTATGCGGCAGATGTATATCTTGGCTTTGTTGGTCAAATTCATCCGCTGCTCACTAAATCACAAAAAATGGCGGCAGTCTTCGGCTTTGAGTTGAACTTATTTGCTGTGATGGCTGCGGCTAAAAGTGACGTGCAATATAACAAAATTTCACGTTTTCCTCAAATGAGTCGTGATGCAGCTTTGTTGGTGGACGAATCAGTTCAACATGCAGTGATTGAGACAGTTATTCGTGGTGCTGCGGGCAGTAAACTAGTTGATATCACGTTGTTTGATGTTTATACAGGCGACAATTTACCGCATGGTAAACGATCATTGGCATATAGTTTAACTTATCAAGATAATGATGAGACATTAGTTGAAGCAGAGGTTAACTCAGACTTTGAGCGCGTAACAGATGCCTTAGTAAAGCAACTTAATGTGGAAGTACGTTGAGTTGTTTTCTAATTTAATTTGAGTTTAGTCTAATTTCACGGTATAATTGAATTTGGACTATAACTTTTACAAGGAAAATTCATGGCTAAAATAATTGTACACGGTGGCAAACGCCTCCATGGTGAGGTCACAATCGGTGGCGCAAAAAATTCAACAGTTGCACTCATTCCAGCTGCTATTTTGGCTGACACACCTGTCAAATTTGATACGGTACCGCAAATTCTCGATGTCAAAAATTTACAATTGATTTTGAATGCGATGAATGTTCATTCCGTTTTTGCGAATGGTAATTTGGATATTGATCCGACGCAAATTCGAGAAAGTGAGTTACCAAGTGGTGCGATTAAGTCGCTTCGCGCGTCATATTATTTTATGGGTGCTTTGCTTGGACGTTTTAATCGGGCGACAGTTACATTTCCTGGTGGAGATAATTTAGGTAGACGGCCAATAGATCAACATATCAAAGGATTTGAGGCACTTGGAGCAACGGTTACTGAAAGTAATGATATTATTCACATTGATGCGACTGCTCATGGCTTGATTGGTGCTCGAATTGCGTTAGATACTGTATCAGTTGGTGCCACAATTAATATTATTTTAGCTGCAGTACGCGCTAAAGGCCAAACTGTGATTGAAAATGCGGCACGCGAACCGGAAATTATTGATATTGCAACTTTTTTAAATAATATGGGTGCTAACGTTCGTGGTGCTGGAACAGATACAATTCGTATTGCAGGTGTTCCCAGTTTAAAGGCAAAGAACACACATACAGTTATTCCAGATCGAATTGAGGCTGGTACTTATATGAGTATGGCTGCAGCTTTTGGTGATGGTGTAACAATTAAAAATGTAATTCCAGAACATTTGGAATCTTATACGTCAAAGTTAATAGAAATGGGTGTTAACCTGGATATTGGCGA